>JAKSBO010000962.1 GCA_022361095.1 Desulfobacterales bacterium
GCCGAACAGGATATTGTCCAGCACGTGCATGTTGATTTTACTGGTCACATAGAGCAGCACGCAAGCGCCGAATGCCAGGGAGACGGATAAAAACACCCCGATTACAGTGTCCGACGACATTTTGGTCCGGTTCCGGGTGAAATTCATCAACAGGCCGAACAAAATGCAGAACCCGAACAAGGAGGCATAGGGTGAGGTATAGGGCTCTCCCAGGACAATGCCGATGGCCACGCCGGTCAAGGCCGCCTGGCCCACGGCCTGGGAGAAAAAAGCCAGATGCTTGGTGACCACCATGGTGCCCACCCCGCCCAAAAGCGGGCCGATCACCAGGGCACATAAAATAGAGTTGATAACAAAGGCATATTTGAAAGATTCCGGCAAAACACCGGCGTTTGCCCAGTGTTCGCAAAAAAAACGTATGATATCATATAATTGGGTCATGGTCGTATTCGCTTTAGAAATATTTATATGAAAGTATCAATAAGATACTATGTTTCTTTCATGTTTTGTTGTGGGGTGCCTGGGTGCTGATAGACCAGGTCGGCCCATGGCCGTTAAGCAGAAAAGGCGTCAAGCACCTGTCCGGCTGTAAGTACCTGGTCCGGGGCTCCGGAAAACAACACCTGTTTGTTCACACAAGTGACGGCGTCTGCCATGGCTTTAACCTCTTTAAGGTCATGATGTATCCAGAAGATGGTGGTGCCTTTGGATTTCAATTGAACCAAGAGGGCCCGCAGCATCTTGCCGCCGTCCTTGTCCAGCCCGGTCATGGGCTCGTCCAGGATCAGAAAATCAGGCCGGGGTAAAAGGGCCTGGGCTAAAAGCAGGCGCTGCCGCTCTCCGCCGGAAAGCTGACCCATGGTACGTTTTCGTTTTTCCATCAACCCCACCTGGGACAGGGCATGTTCAATGGCGGGCCGAAGGTGTGCCCGGATACCGGCAAACGCCGGTAAATCCTGGCAGACCATGGCCATAAAATCATCCACAGTGATGGGCAGGGTATGGTCAAATGTGAGCACCTGGGGGACATATCCCATGGTTACTGACCCGTCTCCTTCAATGAAGATTCGGCCTGTATGCGGCATCTGGCCGAGAAGGGAGCGCAGCAGGGATGTTTTGCCCCCGCCGTTCGGGCCGATCAGGCAGTGAATGGTGCCCGGATCAATGGTGAAACTGACATCTTCCAGGATGGATGTATTGCCCAGGACCAGGTTCACCCGGGTGAATGAGACCCCGGGTCCCCTAACTGCCGGTGTGTTCATTTTGATTCCCCTTGTTTTGGAGGTGCCTGGCGCCGGATTCGATCAAGGCGGCAGTCAGTGCTTCAATGTTTGCTTTAAGCCCGTTTTCAAACCCCTCTGCCGTATAGCCGCCGGATGTCAGATGGGAAAGGTAACGAATCCGCACCCCGGTCTCCCGCTGGATGGTATCCACATACTTGTCTGGAAAGTTCATCTCTGTGAATACAACATCCACATCCAGGTCCCTGATTTTGTCAATGGTCTTGGCAAGCTGGCTGGCCGTGGGCTTAAGTCCGTGGCTGGGCTCGATCACCGTAGTGACTTTAAGACCGAATTCCTGGAGCAGGTAGTCATATCCCCCGTGGATGGTGGCACAGCGAAAATCCATATCCGGCATTGCTGCAAGCTTTTCCATGTAACGGGCCTTCATCTGCCGTAACCGTTTGACATAGGCCCGGGTATTTTTGCTGTAAGTTTTTGCGTTGTCCGGGTCCAGGTTTTTAAGGGCCTTGGAAATATTGTAAATCTGCTGGATAGAGGCGGTAATGGAGATAAAGGTGTGGGGGTTGACCATTTTTTCCCCTGTGTCCGCACCGGCAATGGGAATCAGAGATACCCCTTCATTGGCATAGATTAAGGGGAGTTTGCCTTTTAAGCGCGCCGCTTCCAGGATTTCAAAGGCAAATTCGTCATGGCCGATACCATTGACGATAAGTACGTCAAAATCCTTGATCCGCTTGATGTCATCAGGTTGGGGCTGATAAGCATGGGAGTTAAACCCCGGTTTGATCAGCGGCAGCACCTCGGCACGGTCCCCCACAATATTTGCGGCATAGCCGTAGTAAGGATGAAGTGTCACGCCAATTTTAAATTTTTCACGGGCTGCGGCCTCGGTTGCACTTGCGGCAGCCAGCAGAACGGATAATGCGGCAGCCAAAATCATGTTGCGGATCTGTTGTCTGTATCTCATGATGAAATTTCTCCTTTTAATCGTTTCACTTCTTCTTCTCCTTTGTAAGGCACCACCTCTTTCCAGCCTTTGGCTATCAGCCCCGGATCGGTTACGATTCTCGGAAATACCACGTTAGCCTGATCATGGTACCAGATCTCCCACGGCCCGTGCTCAGGGCCGGTTTTTACGACGTTTGGCGCGCCATGGTCGTGCTGCATGATCAAAAGAAAGCTGCCCGGTTTCTGTGTGATCCCGGGAGTGCCAAAATAGACTGCCATATGCCGGGTTTCGGTGTTCATACGCCTTAGTTCCCATGCAATTTGTCCCCGTTTCTCCCAGACCTTGTCCCTGGTAAAGGGCGGGATGCCCTGGGCGGACAGATCGTCGGGGGAGGGCCATCTCTCCCCTTGTTCGTCATGAATGCTCTCAACGTCCATGGCAGCGGCGTAAAGATCGTTAAATGTTCCCTGTTCCAGGGTCTCCAGATCCTTGAAGGCCGATATCTGGTGGGTGCTGAGTACTTTCCGGCCACTCGGTCTTGTGCGGGCGGCAATAACTGATCCCGAAACGGCCACCACTAAGGCCACTGTCACCAGGAGCCAGATCACCTCGGCCCGGGAACTGACCGGCTTAACAATTTGTTGTTCCATTTTATTGTCCCTTTGAATAAAACTTACCCTGTTTTAAGTGTTTGTTTTTTTTTGTTGAGAGTGTCTTATTTTTGTTGAAGTTTCAAATATGTTTATCAGCTCAAACTTATCTTAACCTTAGCTCAAGATTAACAAATGGTAAGGTGCGGTTTTTATCTGAAAGTAACTCTAAGTAGTTAAGTTACTTTCATGTTTTGTTGCGGGGCGAGCCTGGGTTTTGATAGACCAGGTCGGCCCACGGCCGTTATAAAAAACAGTATGGATGACTGACGCGGGTCGGTATTCAGGGCAGATTTGTTTTTAAAAGTGATTCATGGCGGAAAGCGGCAGGGTAAAGGTGCAGGTCGTGCCCTGGTTGGGGGCGGAATAGATATTAATATTACCGTTGTGGGCCTTTGCAAAGGCCATGGCAAGGCTTAAGCCCAGGCCGTTTCCGGGTAGGCTGCGACTCTGATCGGCCCTGTAAAACCGGTCAAATATCTGGGGCAGTTCGTCGCCGGGAATACCCATGCCCGTGTCCGTTACTTTGAACACGGCCATCTTGCCGCAAAGTTTTGCAGACAAGTGAACCCGGCCGCCGGAAGGTGTGTATTTGATCGCGTTGTCCAC
>JAKSBO010000444.1 GCA_022361095.1 Desulfobacterales bacterium
ACTTTGGATAAAAACAGCCGACGGCAAACGCCACTCTCCGACCCATGCCAGGATTAAGGACGCCAAAATCCGAAGCCTCACTTACCTGGGGATTGCTGAGGCTATGGCGGATCAGTGGGGCAACGCCGGCGAATATGTATTCCCGGTAGTTCCGGAACGCCAGCCAGCGCAGGGGAAATTATTTGCATGATGGAAACCCATTCCGGCCGGAACGCCGGCGGAACATCTTATAGGCCATGAAATGAAAAGGCCGGGAGCTGCAACTCCCGACCTTTAAATAACAGTAAAAACCTCGCCAAAGGAATTTTACATGTCATCTAAAAATAAAGACCATAAGCTCAGATGTCAACCGCCTCTTAGATCCGGTGATGAAACGACCACGCGCGTCAGCGCGGGGGCGTTCAGCGCCGGGGTACAGGCCCTTATAACATGTACCCCCCAATTAGTCAGTTTAAGTAACGTCTATTCAAACATAGACACCTTGCATTTATCCCTTTATGCAGATCTGTCCGGTTCAAATATCCTGGAAGCGATTGAAAAGGCCCGTGCGGTGGCCAGGGATTTTGAACAGGATTGTATCCCGTTCACCTATTTTTCCAATCAATGGAATGTTCACCGGTCCGGCAGGCGGTTTTTCACCTATCATATTTCCATGGCAGACACCCATGTTTATTTCAATAACCGCTCTGTTCACGGCAACTTCCCCACCTGCTTAATAGAAATCGGCTCCATGTCCTCCCATCTTCCCGGGGCCTTTGAAGCCTATGAACAGGTCCTGAAATACCTGAAATCCTGTGGCATTTCAGTCAAAAAACACCATGTCACCCGGGTTGACCTGTCCACTGATTTTGTGAATGTCGATTTCAGCACGCTTGAGTTGCACCACATGGAAAAATGGATCACCCGTGCTGTCTCTTCAAGCGTCCATTTTACAGGCCGCACCATCTCCGGAATGTCCATCGGCAAAGGCAACCTGATGTGCCGGATTTATAACAAGCGCACGGAATTAAAGATCAAACGGGCCACGGCCAAGGAAGACTTCTTTAACCGGCAATGGGGCCTTAATTCCCGGGATCAGAAAACACCGGTGGTCAGGGTGGAGTTTCAATACCGGCGTGAAGCCTTAACGGAATTTAAAACCGATGACCTTGAACGCATAGAGACCCTAGACGACTTGAAAAAATCCCTGAACGGCCTGTGGGCCTATTCATCAAAGCTTTGGGCCAAACACTGTGAACACGACGTGGACAGATCCAATAACAATCAGTCCCGGGATGCCGTCACCTCTCCGTTCTGGAAACTGGTCCAGCTTGTTTCATTTGACGGAGATAACCCGAACCTTTGGAGGAGACGCGAAAAGGCTCAATATGACAATGTGGAGGCTTTATTCGATCAGGGCGTGGGCTGCCTTATCTCTGCCTGTGCTGCATCACTCAGAAGCGTAGACGATTTCAGACAGATTGCAAGAATGGCGTCAAACCGGGTCTGGAGAGAGTTGCAGTTCCGGCTTAATTATTATGAAGAAGAATTGTTCCAAAAGGTACAGATCGTTTTTAACCGCAATAATTTAAACCCGGTCGGCGTGCCGGAATAACAAAAGGAGTTTAAAAATGGCTGGAGTTGCAGAGAAAATACCAAATGACAAGGACAAGAAAGTTGTTCCCTTGGCAAATGTTCCCATGGGTTTAACGGTCAAAGGATTGATCATGGAGAAGATTGCCAGGACCACGAATAAAGGTGATGAAACCTTCCATTTGTCCGTGGCTGTTAAAGGCCTTGAAACCTTCCTGAAGATCAAAGTTTCCAAGGAAGTCTACGACCATCAAATCGAAATGGCGCCATACGCGAATTCAATCACATTCAGAGAATTCAGTGGCCGTATTTACTGGCAGGAATCTGAACTTTAATCCTTAATTCCCGTGGCT
>JAKSBO010000071.1 GCA_022361095.1 Desulfobacterales bacterium
TCAAAGATGGAATCATGTATGTGCGTCATGAAAATGCACTAATGGCCTACTCAATAAAAGAATAAAGAAATATCAAACCTGTCAGGATCTAAAAACCTGACAGGTTTATTACGATTAAATATATGCTGTCGAAAAGAAGCGAAAAAGGATTAATTCTCTTGGCTGTTGTAATTGCAACAGTACTTTTTATTTATTGGCTGGCCTACAATCCTGTAAAGGACATGCATGCAAGTGTTCCGGGAATGGATAACCGTCCAAAAGAAAGTGAATCCTCCGGAGGTAAAGTGAAAATCGGGGAAGGATTTGATTTCTTCAAAGAGATTTCTTCAGATTTAAAAGGCAAATGGATTCAATTTCGTGGTGCGAAATCGGATAACATTGCCACTGATCCTACCAAACTGATTAATTCATGGGGAGATGGTCCTAAAATTGACTGGCAGGTTGAATTGGGAGAAGGACATGCAGCTCCTGTTGTGTACAATGGAAAAGTATATGTACTGGATTACGATGAGGTGAAAAAAGCTGATGCACTGAAGTGCTTCTCTTTGGAAACCGGTGAAGAACTTTGGCGCAGATGGTATCGTGTGCGCATCAAGCGTAATCATGGTATTTCCAGAACTGTTCCTGCAATCAATGACAAGTATCTGATCACCATAGGACCTCGTTGTCATGTAATGTGTACAGATCCAAATACAGGCGATTTCCTTTGGGGAATCGATTTGGTAAAAGAATACATGTCAGAGATTCCTTTCTGGTATACAGGACAATGCCCGATTATTGAAAACAATATTGCCATAATTGCTCCGGGAGGTTCATCTCTATTAATAGGAGTAGATTGTGCAACAGGAAAGGTTGTTTGGGAAACGCCAAATCCTGATGGATGGAAAATGTCTCACTCTTCAGTAATGCCAATGACTTTTGAAGGGAAGAAGATGTGGGTTTATGCAGCTGTAGGCGGCATTGTTGGCGTATCGGCAGAAGGAGATGATTTGGGAAAAATACTATGGAAAACCAAAGATTTTGCTCCATCAGTGGTAGCACCTTCCCCTGTTGTTTTCGGCAATGGCAAGATATACATGACTGCCGGATATGGGGCAGGAGGAATCTTGTTACAAGTGAAGAAATCAGGTAATGAATATACTGTAGAAACACTACAGAAATACAAGCCTAAAGATGGAATTGCCTCTGAACAGCAAACGCCAATATTATTTGATGGACACATGTTTAGTATTCTACCAAAAGATGCCGGTGGAGTAAGAAACCGATTTGTATGTGTTGATCCTAATGATTGTATGAAACTCCTTTGGGATAGTGGTTCCTCAAATCGATTTGGTTTGGGACCATATGTAGTTGCCGATGGGAAATTCTTCATTTTGAAAGATGACGGTACAATTACCATTGCAAAAGCCACAACCAAAAGCTTTCAATTTCTTGATAAAGCA
>JAKSBO010000749.1 GCA_022361095.1 Desulfobacterales bacterium
AAAGGGTGAAGTGATTTTTAATTGTCATCGATAAAGATATGCACGTCCTTTTTTCCGCTGACCTCTTTGCCCTTTCCTTGGGTTCCCGGGCTTGATTTTTCGGCCTCATCATTTGCTTTTCCAGTATTTGGGATCATTTCCCATTGATGCCAAATACTGTAAACGCATGCGAGCGGCAGTGGGGTTCAGGGCTGAATCCGGGTGGCGGTAGGCCAGATCAGCCCATAACTATTTTATAAGAAAGTCTGGGTACGTTACCAAGATCTTTCAAACTTTGTTGTGGGTTGAGCCTGGCAGCCGATATGTCGGGTCAGCCTGTGGCTGTTATATCCTGAACTGATTGACCATTTCGTTGAGGTTCGCAGCCAGGTCAGCCAATTGGGTAGCGCTGGACTTAACCCGGTCTCCCCCGGCTTTCATTTCATCAGCGGACCGGCTTACTTGGCTGACATCCTGGGTTACCCCTCCCACCACGGCAGATGTCTGGTTTACATTGTCGTTAACTTCCTGAACCCCTGACGCGGCCTGGGTGATATTATTGGATATTTCACGTGTGGTTGCAGATTGTTCTTCAATGGCTGTTGCCACTGTCGTAACGATTTCATTGATCTCATCTATAATAGCAACGATTGATCCGATGGCCTCAACTGATTCCCTGGTTGTTTTCTGGACCCCTGAAATTTTACTGCTGATCTCATTGGTCGCCTTGGCCGTCTGCTGGGCCAGGTCCTTTATCTCTCCGGCCACTACGGCGAAACCTTTGCCTGCCTCTCCGGCTCTGGCCGCCTCAATCGTAGCATTGAGGGCCAAAAGGTTGGTTTGTTCCGAAATATCTGCAATGGTCTCGGTTACCTTGTTGATTTCAGAAGCGGCCTGACCCAGTTCATCTACTTTAACTGAAACTTGCTCTGCTGTTTTAACTGCTTTTGACGTGGTTGCACTGCCTTTGGCTGTATTGTCGGCAATTTCGTTAATCGTGACAGACATCTCCTCTACTGCCGAAACAATGGTTTGAATGCTGGCTGTGGTTTGCTCGGTTGCCGCTGCCACACTATTTATGTTTGTTGACATCTCTTCGGATGCGGCTGCCACACTGACGGCCCGCTCCGATGTCTGTTCCGCATTTGAGGCCACCTGTGCGGAAACCGAAGAGAGCTCTGTTGAGGATGTATTCAGGGTCTGCACCCCTTCATTTATGCCTTTAAACATATTTAAAAGATTTGTGGTCATATGGTTCATGCTGGCATATACACCCTGGTCTTTCTTTTTATCGGTGTCAAACGTGACAGCCAGGTTACCGTTTGCGATTTCATTGGCTATATTCTGGATGTCGGCAGGATCGCTGCCAAGCTGAACCATAACACTTCTGGTGATGCCAAAGCTCAATAGAACGCCTAGAATAATTGCTAGAACACCACAGCCGATAACAATATTAAAGGTGTTTTTCGTCCGCTGTCTATTTTCAGCCTGCCGGGAGATCATCAGGCGCTCTTCCTCGCTGCTGAACTCTGCCATAAGCGTTCTAAATTTATCAAAGTATACTTTTCCTCTGGCCTCTCCGACCAGGTCCGCCATATCATCCATGGTCCTGGCATCCCCGATTTGCCTTCGGAGTTGAATGGTAGGCTCGGTTACATTTGTTTGCCATTCAGCAAGATTCTTTTCGATTTCCTCCAACAGCCTAACTTGATCGGGGTTGTCGCTAACGGTTTTTTTTAATTTCGTAACCAGTTCGTTGAAGCGTTTTTTTCCACCTTTATACGGATCAAGGAACTCCTCTTTCCCGGCCAGCAGATACCCCCGCATACCGGTTTCCATGTCAACGGCTGCCGCCAGGATTTCGTTGGCTCCCATGATAACCTTATAAGTATGCTCAACCCAGTTATTCAAGTTTCTGAATTTATTAATATTATCAACTGTATCCAGAGAGATGGCAGAGGCCTTGTTTTTCCGTTTCTCCATAAGTACGGCTTCCCGGTCGATAAACGTCTTGATCTGACCCCTGAATTTATCAAAATATTTTTTCCCCCGGGCTTCACCAACTAGCTTTGCCATGTCATTCATGGTCTTGGCATCTCCAATCTCATGCCGCAATGCAATGGTGGGCCCGGTCACGTCCTTCTGCCAGGTTTTCAAAATTTTTTCGACTTCGCCGAGGCGTTTGACCTGCTTGGGATTATCATTTACGGTTTCCTGAAGGGACCTGATGGACTTATAGGTTTTTGCTTCACCGCCTTTATACGGATCGAGAAACTCCTCTTTTCCGGCCAGCAGATAGCCTCGCATACCGGTTTCCATGTCAACGGCATATCCGACGATGCTCTTTGCCTGGGACAGAACATTGTACGTATGCTCCACCCATTTATTGGAATTTACCATGGCATTGACATTGATCAACGTCACGGCCGTAACAATGACCAGAAAAACAAGAGGGGTAAACCCGCCAATAATTACCTTCATTCGCAGTGATAGATTTTTCAGAATCATAATTTTTTTCAATCCATATAATAGTGTTATTTGCCAGCGAATCTAACCATGTGTTGTTTTATAAGCCGGTCCATCAGCATCCGGCATCATGAATCAACGCTTCTTCCAATAGACGCATGTTCGTTTGTCCTATGCCCCGGAAGGTATCATTGATTTGTTTAGACCATGTTAGCGCCGACGGGAACGTTCACCGTCTCTGCCGGTTATGAACGGGTACCGATCATTATAAGTTTATTTTAAGCCTTACTTTTTTAGTTTAAGAT
>JAKSBO010000871.1 GCA_022361095.1 Desulfobacterales bacterium
CGGAGGATTTCTGGGTCGGTACAACGGTTCAAGCGCCGTATATTGCATTCGAAAATGAAATGGTTATTGATCTCGGAGACGTTACGGTAAAACTGATTCATGGCGACGTTGCATCCCATACGGCAGGTTCCATTGTCGTTGTTGTCCAGGAACAAAAGGTCCTTTTCGCCGGTGATATCCTGTTTACCGATTTTCACCCTTACCTTGGCGAAGGTGATCTCCCGGGCTGGGCGCAAACCCTTGATATGATTCATGCGATGGATGTGGATCACATTATCCCGGGGCATGGCCCACTGTCGGAAAAAAAGGACCTTGAAGAGATGAAATCATACCTGTCCTTGTTCGATAAACAGGCAAGCAAACTGTCCGCCGGCGGGAATGATGTTGAAAAGATTGCCCAGGCACTGTTAAAAACGCTTCCCAAAAGATCCGGCGGCCGCTTTATCGTTGGATATAACCTTAAAACCCGCTACCTAAAAACGCCCTAAAATTAAAGAATAAAAGGGGGGAATGGCTCTGCCGTTCGGTATGCACGGGCTTCCATCCCCAGGGTTCAGGACAGGGGCGGACAAGCGATCAATTTGCTCGCTGACTGTTTGACTTGTGACAATTTCTATGCCATTTGTGTGACATTGCCGTGCCGTTACCGTGTCATGCCTGCTAATTTGGGAACAATTAAAGGCGCCTTGAGACGTTGATTTCAGATGGGCGTATCATGTCTGTCCAAAAAATTTGTGCTTGAAGCAGACCGGATCACCTTTGCAAAAATATTGGACCAGGCGTTTTCAAAATTGCATGAAGGTTGTGCGGCGCGCTACCGTCTGCGGCGTTCCGATTTTTTAGACTGGGTTCAAATCCGGGATGGCTGGTCCGGGCGGGGACAGTGATGCGTGAGATCTCTTCTCTTTTAATATTTAATACTTGATATCGGAATATCCTCAACAATTACACGCGTCGGCTGTGAAACTCATACCCCGGATAAATTTCTGGAAATACATCGTATTGAAGGTGAAGACTTTTCGATTCGATTAGGCCGGGAAGGGCATTTTCTATAGTCAGTGCCCGACCGAACTATTCGACCTCAATTACCGGCCGGTGACCCTGAAGGCCTATCTTCAGCTGGATGGATTGTTAAATTGACTAACAAGGGTGTGTGTAAAATTAAAAAACTTAAAGACGTTGCATCTGCGAGTAGGGCTCGTCGGCAAGGACAAAATGTTTTAGCCAAAAACAAGCAAACTGCAAGGCAAATTGAGCAGAGTGCAAATAGTGGACAAGATATGCTGAGGCACCGCGGCCATGATTTGAAAGATGGCAAGACAGGATGACCTCATTATCAAACGGATGGAAAATATGGGCACACATTCTGGCAATCTGCTTTAATATTCGGACTTTCTCTCTTTGATCCAGCAGATATTTTATCTGGTGAATTAGAAAGCGATGATATGTTGTGCTCAGATGGCACGGCACCGCCCTGTCATGACAAACCTTGCGAATAGCACGCTTTAGATTAAAGGTAAAATAAAGGTGAATAAATATAATGTAACCATAGAGGGAAGCAATTTTTTGATTAATATAGAAAAGATTGATCAAAAGTACGGATTTTTCACTACTCGATTTATAAACGCTGAGAATAGCTCGTCAGCAGAAAAAAAAGCTCTGGACTATATAAGAAGTGAACTAAAAGATATCGTACTGAACGAACAATCAGACCCGCCGATGATGTTTCTTGATAAGATTGAAAAAGTAAAAACATTTGGGGATCAAAAGACACCAGGGAGTGGGTTCACCTGGTTTAAAGATGAGAACTGACGTGACGCTTACGTGCCATTGGCATCGAGTTAAAGTCCATCCGGCATAAGCCGTACACCGTGTATAACGGCAACATATCAATCTGATCCGGCTTGATCCGTAAATAATCCGGTACGGTTTCTCGAACACCTCCCGGATATCATCGGTATCGTACTCCGGCACCTTCCTGCCGGAGTAAGCATGCTCTGCGATCTGCTCGGAGCGCTGTGTGATCCGGTCGATCATCCGCCTGGCGTAAGTGGGTGAGTTGAACGCGATATATTCATAGATATGGGCCAGGTGATTAACGGCATTTTCGGTCCAGTGAACTCTCATTCTAGTCCGAATTTTTTCCGAACATCTTTTACATCCATGGTGCGGCCCTCGTCGCTGTCCTTTATGCCTGCCTCAATGGTCTGGCGAACATAAATCTGCTGCATCAGATCGTCCCAGGTGGCCTGGTCCGGAAGCTGGTTCAATATCTTATAGACTTCTTGTTTTATCCCTTCGGTCTGCATGGCTTTTATCCTTTCAAATTTAAGTTGCGTCCATCGACATGACGCCGGCCATTTTGTTCTTCATAATCATGGCATCCAATATTTTAAGGACGGCGTCCTGTTCTTCAACGTCAAAATGCTCGATTTCCTTGAACCGCTTGATAAACTTGCTGTTGTGCAGATCCTCCATATCGGCCTTTCTGCCCTTTACAAGGTAATCCAGGGTTGTATCAAAGATGTTGGACAATTGTATGAGTTTTTCGATGGGCGGGGTGTGCATACCAGACTCATATTTATTGAGTTGAGAAATGCCGATATCAAGCATGGTAGCCAGTTCCTTCTGGGTCAGCCGCCTTTGCTTGCGCAAGGCCTTAAGTTTATCACCAAGGGCTTTTCTCATATCTTCATCCTTCATTGTGATTTTATCTCCTGTGCTTTTGTTTTGCAGCCAGTATAACACATGATTCATATACGAATGTAATACAATCGTAAAACGAATTGAAGTTTTTCTTAACGGTTTTTTTATAGGGAGAGTTAAGAAAAAAGGAAGTCCAGGGATGATACAGAATCACCCTTAACCTAAGGAAAAAATTTATAAACCTCACTGCGATGCAGGAACCCGACAAAGTAGACGGTATGCCCTTCAATGACAAGGCCCAAGCGGTAATCACTCTTCATGATGCGGTAATGATTGCCTTGGGCCTTTAGTTTTTTAAGGTTCCGGATGGCGTGAATATCCCGGGCCTCTTCCATCTCCCCGATGAGCTAACGGGCCCGTTCGAGCAACGGCGTATCTGTTTTGCGCTTTTTTAATGGTTTACATTGAAAAAGCCTTTGATGTCCTCCAATATCAGGTAAAGACAGGGTACAAGCCCCAGGGTGATCAGCGTGGCAAAAAAAAGACCAAACCCAAGGGAGATGGCCATGGGGATAAGGAATTTCGCCTGAAACGAAGTTTCCGTGATGATCGGGGCAAGCCCTCCGCAGGTGGTTAATGTTGTCAAAATAATTGGCCTGAACCGCTGTATCCCGGCGGCCCTGATTGCATTCTTTACAGGCATGCCGCCGCGTACGAGCCGGTTGGCAAAATCAATGAGCATCAAAGCGTCATTGATCACCACGCCTGCCATGGCCACAATGCCGAACAGGCTCAGAATGGACAGGGGGTAGCCCATGATAATATGGCCGGCCACAGCCCCGATGATGCCAAATGGAATACACAGCATAATGATCAAGGGTTGAAAATAGCTTTTAAAGGGAATGGCCAGCAGGGCAAAGACACAGAATAACGCCAGAAGCAAGCCTTTGAACAGCGCGGACATACTCTCCTTGATATCCGCCTGTTTACCCTTGAAATTGTAGGACAGGCCAGGATACCGCCCCACAAGGGAGGGCAGGATCTCCTGGTTCATATCCCGGAGAATATTCTCGGCCATGGACTGGGGGGTCACATTGGCCGCGACCTTAATTTCCCGTCGGCCGTTGCTCCGGCGGATTTCTGTATAGGCCCTTCCCTTGATGGTTTGAACGGCATCCCTGAGCATAATCTCTCCGTTTGGGGCATTGATCACATAATTTTCAAATGAGGTTTCGCAAATTCGCTCATTTTCCGCAATCCGCACCCTTACCGTGATCTCGTTTCTTCCCCGCTGATGTTTCACCGCCTCAATCCCCTGGTAGGCGTTCCTGATTTTGTCGGCAATGGTTCTCGGGGTAAGCCCCATGCGGTGGCCGGCAGGGGTCAGGGTGATATTGAACTGCCGTTTTCCCTGGGCAGAGCCG
>JAKSBO010000198.1 GCA_022361095.1 Desulfobacterales bacterium
TGTTGTGGGCTGAGCCTGGCAGCAGATATGTCAGGTCAGTCCGTGGCTGGTATATCAAAAACTTGTTACACCATCGTATCATAGTTCGTCCTTTATTATACCAAACGCTCCCGGCCTTTACCAATTTTAACAGAAATTCTATGATCTAAGGCCCATGGTTGGAAAAAAGAGTGAAAAAAAATTATAAAAAAAGAAAAAGCCGATTCAAAATCAAATTTTAATGTGAATGGTTTTTAATAAAAGCGTTATTGAGAAATAAGAGTTTAAATCTATGTTGTTAAATCGCGGCTGAATGGAAAATTAAAAAATGACAAGAAAAAATATAATATCCGTACTGAGTATAACCGGAGTGATTGTTGCGGTACTTTCCGCTTTAGAACCCCATCTGCCTTTTCTGGCATCCCTTTGCGGCTATTTCGGCGACGGGTGCCGGGATGCCCAGGCCTACCTGTTGCTTGGTGTTCCCATTGCCTACCTGGGTATCATTTTCTACGCCCTGGTCTGGGCGGTATGGCTTATACAGCCCCAATTGATTTTCTGGGTGGTCATGACCGGTCTGGGATTTGAGATCCAGTTGGCCGCCATCATGGTGAATCAGCATTTTTTCTGTTTGTTTTGCATGCTCAATCTGCTGGTGATGACAGGGCTGACCCTGGCCGTGATGCGAAGATCTTTATTCTGGCAGTCTGCATCCATTGCGCTTGCCGCATTGGTCGCAAGCCATCTCCTTTTTTCCATAGATGCGGTGTCGCCCAGGGCCCCGGCCTCAGAAGCTGTGGCTGACGGGAGTGACGAGATCGCAGCATATCTGGCAGAATCCCCCATCTATCAAAAAGACCTGGAAAGACAAATTGCCGGCAAACTGTATTCCCTGCGTTACAAAATTTATAAACTCAAACGCGTCCGGCTTGAAGCCGTTGTCCAGGAACGGATACTGGCCCTTGAGGCAAAGGAAAAGGGGATATCTCCCGAAGCCCTCGCCGCTGAGATCCATGGTACCGCCTCAAACGTGGCAGAAAAAGATGTTATCCAATACTACATGCAGAACCAGCAGGCCCTGTCCCGGAGCAAGGAAGACCCCCAAGAGCTGATGGCGCAGATTCGCAACTATCTGACCAAACAGAGGCGCGTTGAAACCATGCAGGCCCATATTTTACCCCTGATGGAGAAATACGGGTTTAAAGACCGGTTTACCCCGCCGGAGATGCCCCTGAGCCGTGTCAGGGTTGAACACAACTTTGCGGCAGGTCCTGTTGATGCCCGGGTCACCATTGTGGAGTTTTCCGATTACCTTTGCCCCGCGTGCCGCAAAGCACATGAAACCACCCGCAGGGTCAGGGAAAAATACAAGGGCCGGATCCGCTGGATATTTAAAGATTATCCCTTAAAAATGCACAAAGGTTCAAAATACCTTGCCATGGCAGCCAGATGTGCCGGGGAACAAGGTAAATTCTGGGAATTTCAGGATCTGCTTTTCGGCAGCAAATCAAAGGAGCTGGGCAGAAACGATATGATTGGGTTTGCTAAAACTTTAAA
>JAKSBO010000696.1 GCA_022361095.1 Desulfobacterales bacterium
CCCCACACGCCCCTCAAGCGTGCGTGTCTACCTATTCCACCACTTCGGCAAAAAAATTGTTTTTAATCATTCTGCTGCCGGTACCTGTTGTTCAGCGGAAGCAGGGGCGTCATTCATGACACTGGACTGTGACTGATTCCCTGACATATAGGCCAAGGTCAGTGATGTGATCATGAAAATAATGGCCACGGCTGTGGTAATTTTGGTCAGGATGTTTGCGGGTCCGGCCGCTCCGAAGAGGGCCTGGCTGCCTGCACCACCCATGGACACACCCATTTCTGCGCCTTTACCGGTTTGCAACAGCACAACAAGTATCAGAAAAATACAAACTGCTACGTGTATTGTCACTAAAAGGACTGTCATATTAATACTGTCTAAAACCTAATAATTTTATTGAAATCTTCCGGGTTCAGGCTTGCGCCGCCAACCAGTGCGCCATCTACATCTTCAAGTCGCATCAGCTCTTTGATATTGCCGGGTTTTACAGATCCGCCGTATAAAATCCGAATCTTTCCAGCCAACGCTTCTGCGTATTTCTCTTTGATCAGGTTTCGTAAAAATCCGTGTACTTCTTTTACCTGATCAGGCCCTGCGGTCTTTCCGGTACCGATTGCCCAGACCGGCTCGTAGGCCAGGATAAGAGAATCAAGTTCCTCAAGATCAAAGCCTTTTAACCCATCTGATATCTGCTTGTCAAGGATAAAAAATGTTTTATCCGCCTCCCGCTGACTTTCCGTCTCTCCGATGCACATCACAGGGATAAGTTGTGCATCAAGGGCTGCACGGATTTTACTTGAGACACTTTCATCGGTCTCTCCGAAGAACTGTCTGCGTTCGGAATGACCGATGATGACATAGTCGGCACCGGCATCCTTGATCATCTCTGCTGATACTTCACCTGTGAAGGCGCCTTCCTTACCCGGATAAATGTTCTGGGCTCCCAGCCGGATCCGGGAGTCTTTGCCCAGGGCTGCAGCAACCAGGGGCAGCGACAGTGCCGTGGGGGCAATCATAATATCAACGCCATTTACCCCATCGGCTAAATCCGCGAGCTGTTTTGCCGCAGCAACGGCCTGGGTACCGGTCTTGTACATTTTCCAGTTGCCGGCAATCAATGGAATTCTTGTCATATCGTTCTCCTCTAAAGGGCGCTGCCCACCATCCGGGCCAGATCAACCATACGGTGTGAGTAACCGGCCTCATTGTCGTACCATGAAAAGATTTTTACCATCTCTCCGTTGATGACATCCGTGCAGGAGGCATCAACAATGGAAGAAAGGGGGCAGGAGTTGTGGTCAATGGATACCAGGGGTTTGTCAACATATCCCAAATATCCCTTCAGGTTGGTCTCTGATGCTTTTTTAAGGGCCTGGTTTACCATCTCCTTGGTCAGCTCTTTTTTCTCGGTGGTGATCACCAGATCCACAAGGGAGACATTGGGTGTGGGTACCCGCACCGCAAGGCCGTTGAGTTTACCTTCAAGCTCGGGCAGTACCAAAGAAACCGCTTTGGCTGCACCTGTTGTGGTGGGAATCATGGATAGCGCCGCTGCCCTTGCCCGGCGCAGGTCCTTATGCGGGAAATCAAGCAGGCGCTGGTCGCCGGTGTAGGAGTGGATCGTGGTCATAAGTCCGCATACAATGCCGAAATTTTCCAGCAGGACCTTGGCTACGGGCGCCAGGCAGTTGGTGGTGCAGGAGGCATTGGAGAGAATATGATGGGAACCGGGGTCGTAATCTTCATGGTTTACGCCCATTACAATGGTGACATCCGGATCCTTGGCCGGCGCTGAAATAATGACTTTTTTGGCCCCGCCTTCAAGGTGTTTGCCCGCGGTTTCGCGGTTTCTGAAAAGACCGGTACATTCCAGGACAATGTCCACACCGGCATCCGCCCAGGTGATTTGGGCCGGATCCTTTAACGCGGTGACCAAAATCTGTTTCCCGTCCACGGCAATAAATCCCTCTCCATGGCTGACCTCATTGGGGAGGCGTCCGTGAACAGAGTCATACTTGAGCAGATGGGCAATGGTTTCTGTGTCGGTCAGGTCATTGACGGCCGCAACTTCAATTGCATCATTTTCCAATGCAGCCCGAAAGACCAAACGTCCGATTCTGCCGAATCCGTTAATTCCAATTTTTACAGTCATTATTCGTCTCCTTCAAAAATGAAAATAAGTCCGTACCCGAGAGGGGGAAGACGGGCACGGCATAAGTTAGGATAGGGACCGACTGGTCCCTTTCAGAATATCGCTGGCAAGGGAAATGCTTTTTTTCCCATGTTCAATCAGGGCTGCAGTCAATTCTTTGATCTCCATTTTCTCCCGGGTTGTGACGGCTTTGAGAAGAATGGGCAGGTTGACGCCTGAAATCACCTCCACCTTTCCTTCTTCAAGAAAGGCATAGGCCAGGTTTGAAGGTGTACCACCGAACATGTCGGTTAAAATAATAACGCCTTTTTCGCAATAGACATCCTTAATACCCCGTTTGATTTTATTTCGCAGACTTTCCGGATCCTGTTTGATGTCTATGGATATGGTGCTTAATTTTTCTTGCTTTGCCCCCAGAATAAATTCCAGGGTATCAATTAATGCCGCACCCAGATTCGCATGGGTGACAATTAAAATTCCCGTCATAATTTGCCTGTTATCGTTCTTTGGTGTCTTTATCAATATCTCTGTGCCGCAAGCTTGGGTTCAACCCTTTCTTTAATAGCCGTTCAAATACGGCCCGGGAGATTGCGACACTGCGGTGGCGGCCACCGGTACAGCCTAAAGCGAGTGTTAGATAGGCCTTGTTTTCTTTTTTATATAAAGGAATGAGATAGTCAATAAGATCGTTGTATTTTTTTAAAAAGATTTTTGTTTCCGCATTTTCCAGAACAAAGGCCTTTACCGCATCAGATTCTCCGTTATGGGCTTTGAGTTCCGGTACAAAATAAGGATTGGTCAGAAACCGCAGATCCAGCACAATATCTGCATCCACCGGAATGCCGTATTTATATCCAAACGACATGATGTTCAGTTTCATAAAATTTTCGGAACCGGTATCCTTGGACACAAGACTTTGTATTTCAGCCTTAAGCTGATGCACATTGAAATTAGAGGTGTCTATGATCTGGTGGGCCAGTTTCCGGATGGCAGCCATGCCTTGTTTTTCAGATCTGATGCTGTCCAAAAGGTTTTTTTCTTCCCCCAGGGGGTGGTGTCGGCGGGTCTGACTGAACCGTTTGACCAAGGTTTGGGTGTCCGCTTCAAGGAATAATATGACCGGGGAAAGCCCCATATCCTCTATGGCTGAAACCCCGGAAACAAATGTACTTAAAAAGGTTTTTGACCGCATATCCATGACAAAGGCCGCCCCTTTGACCTTGGTGCTCTCCCCTAACGGCAGCTCAAGCACCTTGGGCACAAGCTCCATAGGCATGTTGTCAATGCAATAGAAGCTTGCATCTTCAAAAGCCTGGGCAACGGTTGTCTTGCCGGAGCCGGATATGCCGGTGATGATATAAACCTTTAGGTTTTCCATGGTCAAAACTCTTCGTCATTCTCCAAAATGATCTGATGAATCTGTTCCTGGGAACCTGCTGCTAAAAGGCGTTCTTTAAACTGGTTCATTTTCAGCAGCTTTGAAATCTGGGCCAGCACCTTTAAGTGCCCCCCTGTGGAATGCTCGGGTGTTAAAAGCAGAAAAAAAAGGTGGACCGGCCGGTTGTCCAGGGAGTTAAACTCAATGCCTTTGATGCTGCGCCCAAATCCCACCGCAATGGACTTAACCGTCTCCAGCTTGCCGTGGGGAATGGCGATGCCGCCGCCGATACCCGTGGAACCTAAATGCTCCCGTTCCAGCAGGACCGCTGAAACATCTTCGGCTTCTGCTCCGGCCACCGGTGATACAGCCAGGGACAGTTCTTGTATGGCCTCTGCTTTGTTTGTGGCTTTCAGATCTGCGATAATAGCGTCCAGCTTTAGAATGTCACTGATTTTCATGGGTTCCGACCATCCTATCCTTGGGGGGCGATGAGTCCCAATTTACCGTTATTGTGTTTATATATCACATTGACTTGTTCTGTGCGGGCATTCATAAACACATAAAAAGATTTTTTGCCCGATTCCAGTTCAATCACCGCATCTTCAATGTCCATGGGTTTTGTCTCAAGGGGTTCTTCAATGATATTTCCCATGTCCCCGGGTAAAGGTTCATCAACGCTGAACTCCCGGGTGTCCGTCAGGCTTGCCTTATTGCCTGACATGTGTTTTTTCTCTTTTTCCTTGTGTTTTGTAATCTGCCCTTTCACTTTATCCGCTAGGATATCAATGGTGGCGTACATGCTTTCACTCGATTCCTTGGCATGGATGTTCAAGGGGCCGCTGGTTAAGGTTATTTCGGCAATATGCCTTATTTTTTCAACACTTAAGACGACATTCGCATCGGCCGGACCATCCAACATTTTATCAAACCGTTTGAGCTTTTTATTGACGTAAGACTTCAGGGAATCAGATGCCTCTATTTTTTTGAACGTAATGGTAACCTGCATAGATTCGCTCCCCTTATAATTGTTTGCGTTTATTGGATGGCAGAATATTAAGCACTTTTCTGTATTTTGCCACGGTTCTCCGTGCGATCTGGATGTCCGATTCCTGCAGAATTGCGGCAATTTTGTCATCACTTAAAGGCGCGTTGGGGTTTTCATTGCCAATAAGTTGCCGTATTCGCTCCTTGACACTGGCCGATGCCATGGAAGGGCCGTCTCCCCGCTCTATGGAGCTGTTGAAAAAATATTTTAACTCAAACAGTCCCTGGGGCGTGTAGGCGTATTTATTGGTGGTCACCCGGCTGATCGTAGATTCATGCATTTCAATATCTTCGGCAATGTCTTTTAGAATCAAAGGCCGCAGATAGGCGATGCCCTTTTCAAAAAATTCCCTTTGAAACTTTATGATGCTTTCCATGACCAGGTAGATGGTTTTCTGGCGCTGATGAATGGATTTTATCAGCCAGGAAGCGGACTGCATTTTTTCATTCAGGTAGGTTTTGGTCTCCTTGGGGATTTTTTTGCCCGTGGCCACAGCATCCCTGTAGAATCTTGAGATTTTTAGTTTGGGAAGCCCGTCATCGTTCATAACGATTTTGAAATCATCACCGATTTTGTAAACGTAAATGTCGGGGGTGATGTAGGCCGGCTCCTCTGTGGCAAATTTCCTGCCGGGTTTGGGCTCAAGGAACTGGATGATTTTTACTGCGGCCCGCACATCCTCAACGGAAATTTTTAGGGCCTTGGCAATTTTTTTGCTGTTCCTGTTTTCAAGATTTTTTAAATGATCCGTGATAATCTGGTCGATGATGTCGTTTTCAATGCCGAGCTGCCGAACCTGAATCAACAGGGTTTCACACAGGTTTCTGGCGCACACGCCGGGGGGGTCGAAGGTCTGGAGCAGCGCCACTACCTCTTCAACGGTCTGAATGTCTGCCTGGGCAGTCTGGGCCAGTTCTTCCACGTCAGCGCATAAATATCCGTCCCGGTTCAGGTTGCCGATGATGATATGCCCTATGTTTTCCTCTTCGTCCGGCAGATCCGAAAGCATCAACTGCCACTTTAAATGCGCTTCAAGGGTTTGCTTTTCCGATGTGAATGCTTCGTAATTGGGCGCTTCACTGCTTTCGGACTCCATATGGATTCTGCCGGTGGAGTTGTATTCGTTGATATAGTTTTCCCAATCCGTATCCGAGGGCACCCGTTCTTCAATGGTGACTTCCTTGACAGGGGCTTCGGTTTCCGTTTCCCGGGTTTGGGTTTCCTGGGCAGTGATGGCTTTGTCGGAGGTGTCTTCGGTGGAGACTTCTTCAAGAGCGGGATTTTGTTCCATTTCCTGCTGGATCATTTCGGCAAGTTCGAGCCGGGACAGCTGGAGCAGTTTAATGGCTTGCTGAAGCTGGGGCGTCATGACCAGCTGTTGCGTCAGTGCAAGGCTTTGTTGTAATCCAAGTTCCATGATTAAAGTCTAAAGTTGTCTCCCAGGTAAATTCGTTTGGCTACTTTGCTTGAAATAATTTTTTCCGGCGGACCTGATTCCATAACCACGCCCTGGCTCATGATGTAAGCTGTGTCGCATACGCCCAGCGTTTCCCTGACATTATGGTCGGATATCAATACCCCGATACCTTTGTCCGTAAGCTGGGATATAATCTGCTGGATGTCGATGACAGCCAGTGGATCAATACCGGCAAAGGGCTCATCCAGCAAAATAAATAACGGGTCTGTGGCAAGTACCCTTGAAATTTCCAGGCGGCGCCGCTCTCCGCCGGACAGGGATGCAGCCTTTTGACCGGCCAGGGGCAGTATGCCAAGCTCTTCCATAAGGCTTTCGGCTTTCCGGTTGATATCTCCGACTTTTTTGTCAAGAACCTCCAGAATGGCCGTTATATTTTCCCTGACCGTCAATTTTTTGAATATGGATGTCTCCTGGGGGAGGTAACCAATACCCTTTCTGGCCCTTATGTACATGGGGTACCGGGTTATATCCTTCCCGTCAAGATGAACGGTGCCTTTTTCCGGCCGGATCATGCCGACAGTCATATAGAACGTGGTGGTCTTGCCGGCACCGTTGGGACCTAAAAGCCCGGTGACCTGACCCTGGTCCACAGTCAGGCTGACCTGATCAACTACGGTTTTGCCACCGTAGGTCTTTACAAGTTTCTCCAGTGTCAACCGGCTCATCTATTCAAGGCTCACCCAAAGAACCGTCCTGGTCTTCGGCATCAAAAAAGGCTTCAACCCTGGTCTTTTCACTGCTTTCGACAACCACGCGGTCCTGGGCCTTAAAAAGGGTGATTTTTTTGCCGGTGATCCAGCTTTTTCCCGTAAGCAGACGGGCTTGATCCCCGGTGAGTACGAGTATCTGGTCTGCGGTGTCATAATCCGCCTGTTCCGAAAATGCTTTACGCTCTCCTTCGGTATATTCCACATTGCCCGTGGCAAGAATCCGTTTTACGTTCGACTGGCCTTCTTTTTTGGTTTCCGAGGTATGAAAAAACACTTTGACCGAATCTGCTAAAAGCACGCTGTCAGCCCGGACGGCTTTAACTTTTCCCATAAATTCAACCATGGACCGGTCTTTGCTGGCGACCATTTTATCCGAAGTGATTTTCAGGTCCGCCGGTGGCTGTTTTTTATCGGCGGTTTCATTTTCCGGGGCTGCAAAGGATACCTGTGTGAGAAGAGACAACAGTATCAGCAGCAAAACCAGAGAAGCGCTATAACATATTTGAAACTTGCGTGTTTTCACTAAACTGTCCTTCCACATTTCCTTCCAAAATGATCCGATCTTGGTTCAGCATAATCTCCATGCTGTCCGCTTCTAATACAGAGTGCTCATCGTCCACTTTAACCCTTGAATCGGAGCGTATTATATGCGGTTTTTTGGCATAATGCAATGTTTCACTTCTCAGGGTATAGTGCTGATGCCGGATTATAATATGCTTTGAAAAGGTCATGTCGTGGGTCTTGGTGTTGAGTTCTCCCTGGTCCGCCGTAAGGTGAACCTGGGTATTCTCTTTTGTGTAGAAAATAATATCCACATCTTTAAGTACAGCCTTATTTTGGTCTTTGAGCAGGGTGGCTGTGGATGCTTTCAGCTTCCAGTCGGTGATGCCGTTTTTTTTGGAGATCTGCTCAAGTGCGTTGAGTTTGAGTGCCGCTTTGTCATCCACCTCAATGTTTTCAAGTTCAAAGGGTGTGGTGAGCAGGTGGTTGATGTAATAATAGAGGCCTAACCCTGCAAGTATAACGCTTAAAAGCAGAGCCAGGGGCAGTATCAGTCTCTTTTTGCCGGTGCCGCTCATGACAGAAACCTTGAAATTGAGGTTTCCCAGAGTCCCTTGGCTTTGAGAATGGCTTCACAGGCCTGGCGGACAGCGCCTTTCCCCCCGGGCAGATCCGTAATCATATCGGCCCTGTCTTTTACTTCGGCAGGGGCATCGGCCACGGTAAAGGCAAATCCGGCACGGGTCATTGCCGGCAGGTCTAGCAGGTCATCCCCCATGAATGCAATATATGGGGTGCTGATTTGGGTTCTTTCAGATATGGATGCCAATGCGCCGGCCTTGTCGCGTATACCGTCAAAAACCAGGGTGATGCCCAGGTTTTCACACCGGTGACCCAGGGCGCCTGAAACCCTTGCCGTGACAATACCGACAAGAACGCCGGCATCCATGAGCAGCCGGATACCGAGACCGTCTTTGACATTAAAGCTTTTGATCTGTTCTCCTGTGTCTGTGTACGTAATGCTGCCGTCGGTGAGCACCCCGTCCACATCTAAAAGCAGCAGCCGGATATCTGCCAATTGTGTTGTCATAGGGCGTGTCCTGCAGCTTTCCTGATATTGACCAGGTGGGTTAAAAGCGTTTTCATTTGATCCAGGGGGATGGAGTTCGGCCCGTCGCACAGAGCGGTGTCCGGATCGGGGTGGGTTTCCATGAATATACCATGGGCACCGCAGACCACGGCGGCCTTGGCAAGCGGCGGCACAAACTGCCTCTCTCCTGCAGATGCATTGCCGCTGCCGCCGGGAAGTTGCACACTGTGGGTGGCATCAAAGATAACAGGCATTCCCGATTCCCGCAAAATCTGTATGGATCTGAAATCCACCACAAGATTGTTATACCCAAAGCAGGTGCCGCGTTCCGTGATGGCAATGTCGTTGTTTCCCGTTGTTTTGGCTTTTTCAACAATATTTTTGCAGTCGGCCGGGGCAAGAAACTGGCCCTTTTTAATGTTCACGGGTTTACCTGTTTTGCAGGCGGCTAAAATCAAGTCTGTCTGGCGGCATAAAAAAGCCGGGATCTGAATAACATCAAGTACTTGTGCTGCGTTTTCAGCCTGGTCCGGCAGGTGAATATCGGAGATAACAGGTATGTTCAGTTCGGTTTTAACCTGTTCTAAAATTTTAAGGCCGTGCTCCGGGCCGGGGCCCCGGAACGACTGGATGGATGTGCGGTTCGCCTTGTCATACGAGGCTTTAAAAATATAAGGGATGCCCAAATCGCTTGTGACCTGTTTCAGGTGTCTTGCAATAGCAAGGCTTGAGTCTAAATCCTCTATCACACAAGGACCGGCAATCAGAAAAAAAGAATTTGGGTCGTTCCGGGTCAGGTCAAAAAAAAAGTTTGTCATGGGGCGTATCCTTAAAACGAGAAAAATATTGATGACTCTAGATATTATTCGTCCGGGTAAATGTCAAGATAGATCAACGCCAGGGAAAATTCCTTGATAAGAAAGGCGATTGCTGATATCTTAGATTGGTTTTAAGCGTAGTCGTCTAACTTCTTGAAAAGTAAGGTTGTTTGATGAAAAAAACACTGTTCCTGATTGTATTTCTGGCAATTGTCGTGCCTGTGGGCTGGGTTCTGTTTTGCAAATATGAGGGAGAGCTCCCCAGTGCAGATATCAGTCTGCCCTCCCAGTATCTGAAACAATCTTATGAAATAAATATAACCGCAAGGGATAAAGGTGCAGGGTTAAAACATGTAACCGTTTCTTTGGTGCAAAAGGATAATGAAAAAATTCTTCTGGACAAATCATATCCGCCTTCTTCCATTCAGTCTTTGTTCAGTGACAACATAACCCTGTCAGATACCTTTGCCATTCCCGTAGAAATGCGTAAGTACGGTATGAGTGACGGCCAGGCCGTTATCCGTATCGTCGTTACCGATTATGCCTGGCGTAAATGGACCAAAGGCAACCGTTTTTATGAGGAACGGCCGGTGATCATTGATACGGTGCCGCCCCGGCTC
>JAKSBO010000600.1 GCA_022361095.1 Desulfobacterales bacterium
CACCCTTGTTAAAGCCATCTCACCACCTGTCATCGGCAGGATTATCGCCCAAAGAATCAGCCCTATCCCAGAAGACAATCATAACGGAGGCAAAAAAAAGCCATCCTTTGATCTGCTGCGCGCTTCGGTAAACCTGATGGTCGCATCTGCTGTGGTCTCGCTGGCCACCTCCTTGAAACTGCCTTTATCCACGACCTATGTAACCTTTATGGTCGCCATGGGGTCTTCCTTTTCGGACCAGGCCTGGGGCAGAGAAAGCGCCGTATACCGGGTTACCGGTGTATTAACGGTAGTCGGCGGCTGGTTCATGACCGCTCTGATTGCTTTTGTGGCCTCATTTATCAGCGCCAACATTATCTATTATCTAAAAATGCCCGGCGTGATCGGCCTGGTGATCTTTGTTATTTTCATGATCCGCAGAAATAAAAAGCGCCACGAAGGCAATGAGAAGAGCAAAGAGGAGATCACCATTTACAATCTTGAAGAGGTGGAGGATTTTCAATCTTCCGTTTCCGCAACATTTGATCACCTCGCCCTTCATCTTCAGGGCATAAGACTCTCTTTGGGGACAGCCTTTGATGCACTGTTCCAAGAAGACCTGGACGCACTAAGGGAACACCGCAGAAAGGTTAAGCAATTTCAAATGCGCAGCAATATCATTATTGCCAATATTTTTAAAGTATTGCGGCTCCTGCAGCGTGCCGACCACAAGGGATCGTTTAACTATTACCAGATTATCCGGCGTCTTCAAAAACTGAACGACGGATATAGGGATACGGTGATCAGATCCACGATGCATGTGGCGAACCGGCACAAAGGGCTTTTACCTGCCCAGATTGAAGAACTCAAAGAGATCAAAACTGAAATTCTTTACATTCTTGAGCAAGTGGAAATCGTATTTAACAAAAAGAATATTGTGGATTGCAACCACATCGCTGCAAGGTTCCACTATCTTAGGGATCTTGTGGATGAGTACAATGCCAATCAGATTGCCAGAATCAGGCAGGAATCCTCAAAGACGCGCCTTAGCATCATGTACTATGCCATTTCAGGCAATTGCGTCATGATGGCCAAACAGACCGTTAAATTGCTGGAAATATTTAACGAGGCCCTGCCCTCAAAAAGCGACACCGGGACCAACACCTGCACCAACTTGAATTTAGATTGATCCTTTTTAAGTAAACCGGGAAAAACGCCGCTATAAATCGAACTTAAATCGAATTAAGGCTTCCGTTTTCTCACCGTCAGAGCTTAATCCGATAGCCGCCCGCCCACCTAAAAAATCGTTCACAGGGCGGCTTAAGATGTCCAATTCCACTTCACGATCAATCAGGTGAACGGCTGAAGAAACGTCGATAATATTCAGCCGGGAGTTAAATTCAAACACCGGGGACAGATCATGATCAAGTTTACCGGAAAAGGATAAGGACTTTAAGGATTCTTTCCCACCCTTGTCTGCCCGGGGAATGTTTTTTTCCAATACAGAAGGTTCATTGTCAATTGTTTTGCGGTATTCAAACCGAACGTTGCGAATCAAACGCTTTCTATACTGATTCAAATTTTTTCCGATCCGGGTATCTTTAAATAATTGCGCGGCGCCGGACAGGGCAATTTTTTTGGCCGATGAAGTTTGTTGAGCGGGTTGCTCCCTTGCATGGTGGGGTGAGTCTAATTCATTCAAAGGAGAAGAGACAGGGCCTGATCCGGTTGCATTACCGGTCAGGGTGATCAAAAAAACCAAAGCCATCGCCAAGATTATAAAGGTTTTGTTGAAGGAGTTCATAAACCCTCCTTTTGCTTGGTCGGACGGCCTTTATGGATTTAATCCTATCCGCCCGTGTTTAAAATTTCCATTGTTCCTCGCATAAGTAATTCAAAATTAGACTCCTAAAATAGTAAGGGTAAGAGATCGTAAACAAAGGTGCAATATATACCCTTATTATATAGTTTTAAGGTTAAAATTCAAGGGTATCGGCAAAGAGGCACACCGCAAAAAGAAAGCAACCCCCTTTCCGAATATCAATCAGGAAAGGGGGCTGCTTTTAATTACATCGAAAAGATGTCGGTTAAGGCAAAAAAACCTTTACTTACATCTTGGAGCCTTCTGCATGGCTCTGCAGTTTTACTTCAACCTTTTCGGTCAGGCTGGCATAGTATTTTCTGAGAATAACCAGAACTTCCTCACGACCAAAGTGGTCAACAACAGGTTCGTTGTTGGACAGGGCGTGGCGCAGCTTGGTACCGGACAGGATAACACGGTCGTCTTTGCCATGGGGGCAGGTTCTCATGGAAGCCATGCCGTCGCATTTGTGGCAGTAGAAGGTCCAGTCAATTTTCAGGGGTTCGCACAGCAGGCGTTTGCCGTCGTCTTCGGGCATGGGGATGGTATCGAAAATTTCCTGTGCTTCAAACAGTGTGTAGAAGTCGCCAACGCCGGCATGGTCACGGCCGATGATCATTCTGTTAACACCGTAGTTCTGACGGAAGGTGGCATGCAGCAGGCCTTCACGGGGACCGGCATATCTCATGTCAAGCGGATAACCGCCGTTGATAACGTGCTCGGGTACGAAGTAATCCTGGATCAGACGATCGATACATTCGATACGAACTTCTGCAGGGATATCGCCGGGTTTCAGGTTACCGATCAGGGAGTGAATCAGAACACCGTCACATACGTCAAGGGCGATCTTGCACAGATGCTCATGGGATCTGTGCATGGGGTTTCTCAGCTGCATGGAAGCAACGTTTGCCCAGCCTCTTTCATCAAAGATGGCGCGGGTTTCTGTAGGAGTAAGGTATACGCCTTTGAATTTTTCGGGGAATTCGCCTTCGGACAGTACTTTA
>JAKSBO010001045.1 GCA_022361095.1 Desulfobacterales bacterium
CAAAAAAGAGAACCAGGCACCAAACCAGAAAACCGGGGATGCTGAATATCTTGTTTATGACCGGCATCATCCGGTTCAGAAAAAGGTCCGGATCCAGCAACGGAATCCGGATAAACATGATACTCATAAGTTTTGAGCGGGTCTCTTTTTGCCTTCTTTTTCTGTATCGTTCAAATAATTTTTCTTTGTCCGGAGCACTGTTATAGTAGAGGAGATCGGCGTAATAAAGCCGGCTTAAAAGCTGGAGCACCTCTTCTTGTCCCGGTGCCGTTTCGGGGTATAAACCCAGGCATTCTTCCCATACCTGTTCGACGGTACGCTCTTTTTTGAGCCTGGAAATAAAATTGTATGCTTCCGGTCTGATCCTGAAAAAAAGGTTGTTGAACGGATCCTGGAGCAGATACCATTCTTCTCCCCTGAAAAGCTGCCTTTTGACCTCTATGGTGGGGCGGAGGGCAATGTTTAAATCGGCAATGCGGTACCAAGATTCACTGAATGTTTTCTGCATATTGAATTACCCCCTCACACGGTATCACCACCATAAAAACAGCCGGAAAAAATCAATGGTTCGCCGGGTGATGATCCAGGCAATGCTTTTTTTCCCTGCATTGATTTTGGCAATGCCGCTCATCCCCGGGCGCCACCAGTCAGCCGGGTTCTGTGTGAACTCACACCGGACAATGAATTTATTTCCCTCTTCCTTGGATACGGCCACGGGGTCCACCCTTGTGACGGCAATGTCATACTTGAATTTGGGCTGGCTGATAAAGGCGATCCGGCCGGGGGCATTTTCCCGGATATGGTGAATATCCTTTTCATCCACATCCAGCTCCACATAGGTTTTATCTAACTTTGCAAGTTTGAATAACACATCGCCTTTGCGCACAGGGGCCCCCAGCATTTTTTCAAGATCCCCTTCAACCACAACGCCTGCAAAAGGGGCACGGACCTGTGCATTTTTAAGGTGGTACCGGACAATTTTCAATTGTGCCCGGGCCTGGGCGGAAAGGGCCTGGGAGATCTTCATTTCCGACAGGTAATTGGACGCCCTGGCCTTTTGTGCCTCCCTGTCGTAGCGTACCTGGTTGGCCACTGCATTGGATTCTTCCAAAAGCAGTTCCCGGGTGTCCAGGGTGAGCATAATATCTCCTTGGTTGACAATGTCACCGATATCCACCTTTACCTGGTCGATATAACCGTCAAAAGAGGCGGGCAGGTAGGCGACACTGTCTGTCTGGATGACAAACGGTGCTTCTATGCGAAAATTGACTTTGGCGAAAATCAACACGGCCACAAGCACGGCCAGCAATATCCCGCCTGCTTTGGCAAGGGTGTTTTCAACGCCCAGAAGTCCGGCCAGTTTTTTTCTTGCACCGGCCGCCAGCCTGGCGCCAAACCACCGGTCCCCGGCCCTGAGGTCATGAAGGTGCCGGGCCGACTGCACGCAGATAAGGCTGATGGTGGACACGGTTTCCTGGTCAAAGGCAGGGCCGTCGATCCGCTCGCAGGTCAGGGCCCCGGTAATGTTATTGTTTAAGCGTATGGGAAAGGTGGCCATTGCCTGAAGCTGGTTCGCTTTTGCGAATGCGTTATGATGCCGCATGACAGATCTGTTTTCCAAGGGTGCCGGAAAAACGATTTCAACATCCTGGCATACGGATTCTTCCATCACTTTTTCAAGCTCCTGGACCACGGCCATTTTTTTTTTCGAATTTTTCAATATGGCTGATGGCATGGGTCCGGATATAACCGCCTGTGGCCCAGCCCAGGCTCACCCGGTCAAATGCGTAGCGGGCCGCAATTTCGTTGCAAAAAGCCATGGCCGCAGCCATATACCGTTCCTGGCTGTTGATCTCAAGGGCCACATCCAGCACCTTGGAAAATCGTGACGCATCTATCCGGCTTTGGTTTAATTTCTGCCGTAACTGGTAAATAAGGGGAATGTCGGCAATGGCATGAAGCCGGGTGCAAGGCAAGGATGGTTCGGTCTGTTTTTTATTTTCACTGATAAACAAGGCCACAGCAGGCGGCTCTTCTTCTTGGAGCCCAAGGCGGATCGCGGCAAGTTCTGCCGGGCACCCTTTGGGAGGAATCTCGATTTGACCGGTGGCATCACCCTTGGCCTGGGCGTTCCGGCATAATTGTTCAACAGCCTGCATCAGTCCGGGCGTTTTTAATATATCTTGGGCATTGGGCGGATGGAGCCCTGCAACGGTCCAGTTTTGGGTGTCAGGCCTTAAAATGCACACCAGGCTGTATCCGGCTTGGGCAACAAGGGCTGCCGTTTTGAGGAATTCAGCCCAGAAGCGTTGGGGGCCTTCCTGGATGCCTGCGGTATTCCGGCATTGCGCCAGGGCATTTTTAAAATGGTCTGTTGGCTCTTGGCGGTTTATATGTTCTGCCACAATTTTTATCTCGGTTAATGCGTTTCAGATGCTTTGTTCGTTGATGTGTTTTCCAGTCCGGAGCCAAGGGTAATGTATTGGCCTGAAACAAATGCTTTGTTGCCCTTAAATTCAATACAATACCAGGGCAGGGTGGCTTCCCGGACAGCGACCTGTGTGCCTTTGTGCAATTTGCCCAAAAGCTTCCCCTTTTTCTGGGCCGTCTCTCTAACCATCAGGGTGTCGGCTGTGACGATTCCGGTTAACTCCGGGGCGCACTCTTCAGGCGGGATGGGGTTTGCGGCGTGTACATTGCCTGACATCGACTCAGACTCTTTTTTTTCAGGTTCCTCTACTTGGGATTCAATGATCAGCATACCGGCAATTCCGGGTCTTACAGGCTCTTTTTTATTTGGGAATTTTACCCTGACCTGGAGCAGGCCGGAGCCGGGGTCCGCCACCGGAGATATAAACGTGACTTTACCCTGCCGGGTCTGGATGCCTGATCCGGAGTTGATTTTCAGGGAGACCGTGCCTCCCGGTTTCAGATAGGCAGCCGCTGTCTCTTCAACATTGCAGACAAAAAGGCAGGGATCCGTACTGACCAGTCTCAGGACAGGGGCCGGCGGTTCGTAGCTTTCTCCCGGGTCGGACAACACTTCGGTCACGATACCGTTGATCGGGGACTTTATAATCTTGCGTTCCAATAATTCACAGGCAATCCGGTATTCGATTTTTTCCCGGTCTTTATTTGCTTTCATGCGTTTTAGATCTGCCTTGGCTGTCTGTAGTTCAAGCGCAAGGGTGTCCAGTTCCTCTTTGCTGATGGATTTTGTTTCCATGTACAGGGTTTTGTTGGATTTGAATATGGCGTTCAGGGTGTTGACTTTGGCCTGGGCCGCTTCAAGTTCCGCATGACTTTTCATGGTAACGGCCCTGCGGTTGACTTCAAGCTGTTCAAGCCTGTGGGCCAGGGAAAAAAGAACCTGTCCTTTTTCTATTCGGCTTCCCACCTCAATATTGATTTTCCGGATAACCCCGGCATCCTCTGCGCCCAGCAACACATCATGAATCGCTTCCGTAAATCCGTTCACCTCAATTGGCCGGGCATTTGCAGGGGTTAAAAAGGTTAAAAAGGATAAAAAGGTTAAAACCATCAACAGGGCAAAGCTAAAGACCGGTTTTTTCATCATCATTTTTTATCGTCGTCCTCTTCAATGTTATAAACCGCCAGGAGGGTGCCGTCGATCATCCTTAACCCCATGAGCGCTTTTTGATAGTTGACTTGGCTGGTCAGCCGTGCTTCTTTGGCCTCAATATAGTCCTCTTCCTTTTGCAATACGATCCTGCTGTTGCTTTTTCCCGCCTTCATCCTGGCTATTTCCGTTTCCAGGATAATTTGATAATAGTGGGCGGCTTCGGTGTTGCTCTGCACCTGTTCATTGATGTGGATCACATTTTTTATGACGGACTTCAGGTCATTGTTGAGAGCGACTTCAACGGCGTTCAGTTCCAAGTCGGCCTGGGCTTGACGATGCTGTGCCGCAGCCAGTTCGCTTTTTGTTTTTTCTCCCCCAAATATCGGTATTCTAAATTCAAACCCGAGGCTCCATACCGTATATTCATCATCAAGGGTCCTTTCCAGGGAGTCTTTGCCGGCACCATCATAGCTGGCGTATCCATAGGATGCCTTTAAATCAAGGTCGGGAAGGGTTTGATTTTTGGCGTAAGAGACGCGTATCTCTTCCCTGCCCTTTTTAATCCGGGCTGAGATATATTCGGGGCGGTTTTTCCTGGCATTTTCCATCATGAGATCAAAATCAAGTTCAGGAATTTTGGTGTCCGGGGCTGCGTCGATCATAACGGCCTCATTGTCGTAGTGCCCGGTGTAAGAGATATAATTTTTAAGGTTTGCCCTGTTGGCTGCCAGTTGCTGGCGGGCTTCAAAGAGAAGGGCTTTTCTGTTGTTTACACCGGCCATGGCTTCATAAATCATTGTTTCGGCCAGTTTGCCCGCCCTGACCCTGGCCTTTGTATCTTTAAGCAGTTGTTCTGTTACATTTACCGATTCCCGGAGTATCTTTATGACTTCCATAGACCGGTACAAATCCCAAAATGAAATAATCCCGCTCCCTACAATTTCCATGGTTTTCTTCCGGTAATCCTGGAACGAAATCGCGGCATTTTCTTTTGATATTTCGATGTTGGCCCGTGTGGTTTCTACGCCCCAGTTTTTAAGAATGGGCTGTACCAGGCTTATGCCAAGAAATCCCCTGTATTCGTGATTGTCTTCCAAGTCAAAGTCATTTGTAAGGTCTTCCAGGGTATGTCCCAGTTGTATCCGGGTCCCCAGGGGGGAGAGTCCTGCTATGCCCAAAGCATATGCACCGGTTCGCTCCTGAACCGTGCCTCTTGAGAATGCAGTCCTTTGAAAGTCGGTTTCGTCATTGTAATCATAGGAAGCGAAAAATTCGGGTTCAAAAATGGCCTCTGAGTTTTTAACCGCTTCCAGGCTGATGGCCCATTCCAGGTTTTGGCTCCGGATGTATTCGTTTTTTTCTTTGACACGCCGGACAAAATCCTTGATGGAGAGCGTCAGCGAAACGTCTTCGGCTGCATTTGCAGGCGGGCTGCCGGCCGTTAAAAGAAGCGCAAGCCCTGCATAAAAACACCAGATATACAGATGGTCGGTAAAATCTCCAATTCGCGTCATCTATTCTCCTGAATATGAATGTAATGTGAAAATATAATTTAACGTCTGATAATTATATAAGGAAGCGGATTCCCTTGACAACTTACAATATTCTTACAAAGTATAGAGTCCTTTTTATAAAAAAGTCTGGGTAAGCTACTCAGATTTTTCAAACTTTGTTGTGGGCTGTGTCTGGTCGCTGATAGGTCGGGCCGGCCCATAACCGGTATAAGATAAATAGAATAGATGCTTGGACAACATATATTTTCAATGGCCGGACTGCTACCGGTAGCAGTTCACGTGGCCGGCTTAGATGCCCCCGGCTTTTTATAAAACGTCCGGGTACGTTACCCGGATCTTACACGCTTTGTCGGGGGCTGGATCCGGGTGGTGATAGACCAGGCCGGCCATGGCCGTTATCAGGCTTCTTTCCTCAGTAATTCAAGAAAGTTTTCAAGTGTGTCAATAAGATCTGATTTGGTCTCGGCTGTCATAACGATACCGCCTTTTCGGGAGCTGATGTTCGACGGGAGTGGAAAGTTAAACGCCATCGGGGCTTGTTTTGATTGCTCTTTACGGGGCACGGTTTTTAATCGGTTACAATGATTTTGAATTTCTCTGCGGGACATCTCTTTTTCCACGGCACTGACAACAAACGCATTAAATGTGTCAACGGACGGGAACAGTTCCCTGTGACGATGGATAAGGATTGCTTTTGAGCGTCCAAGCCGCTCTATATTCTTTTGTATGATCTCCGGGGTCTCAAGCAGTTTGGCGATATCGTGTATGGAGCGTTCTGAAAGCCCTGTAATGTGTATGATATCATCAATTTTAAATGATTCGTTTTTTAATTTCACAATGGCATTGGCCCGGTCAATATCATTGAGGTTTTTTCGCTCTTCATTTTCTATAATGGATATGCGGTGGGCTTCCTGGTCGGAAATCGTATCATAGACAAAGGCCTTGATGGTGGGTGTGCCGATTTCCTGCAGTGCCCGGGCGCGTCTGAATCCGCAGATCAACTGGTATTTGTTTTGTTTTTTTCGTACCATCGCCGGGATTTTTTGACCGTCTTTTTTAAGCGATTCTACCAGCGGCGCAAGATCCCTGATGATCCGGTACTCAAATTGGGTGTCATCAAAATCGATTTGGGACAAAGGGATGCTTTTAATGTCATCCTGTGAGATGATGCTGTTCAGCATTTTTTCGCCAAAGGATTCCTTGAACTGGTCGCCAAAGCCCATTATACCCCCCATCTGAATTCAATGATCAGTTTTATAATATCTTCAGCACTTTTCAAATGGTGCTCAAAAATGGATTGATAGTTGGCTGAGGCTTCAATGAACTTGGTGTTGATGCGGATGGTACTGTCTGCCATTTTATCATTGAAGGTGCTTTGGAGAAGCTTATTGCTTTCACCGGAAATTTTAGTCCGGTTGTCAAGTTTGTTTAACAATACTTTTACGGTCGGTTCCTGGTCCAATATCCGCTTTAAGGCGGCAATTTCTTTAAAAATGATA
>JAKSBO010000354.1 GCA_022361095.1 Desulfobacterales bacterium
ATCAGTTTCAAACAAAATTTAAGCAATAAACTGCGGCCTGATTTTGGCGGATCCAACACAAATTCATTAAACATAATGAACAGTTATACAAATGCCTATCAGGCCATAAAATTTACCGGTGGCATTTTAAGCGTATCATTGCAGTAGGTTGAACTGAACCCGGCAGACATCGCTACCAAAATTCACCTGAGGCCCGGTTCGTATGCCCAAATATCCATCTGCGATAATGGCCCCGGAATACCCAAAAAAAATTCTGGACAGGATTTTTTGAGCCATACGTTACAACCAAATAGAAAGACGACGGAACCGGGCTCGGCCTTTCGACAGTGCATGGCATTGTTACCGGGCTGAAAAATGGCGTCAGCGTTTACAGCGACCCCGGGAAACAAACCACCTTTCAAATTAGTTTACCGGTGGTTCGCGCTTGGGAAGACGCCGTTCAAAACAAACGATATCAAGAGCCCCCCCAAAAAAACGAACGGTTACTTTTTGTTGATGAAGAAGAACTGCCGGACGATGCAACCAAGCCGATTCTTAAAGATATCGGATACCAGGTAACGGATATGACAAACAGAAGTATTTGCCTGGAAAACGCATCACAATTGGCCGGTTTCAGCAAAAGCCGTCTGTATGCCTTAGGTTCATTATTTATTTTACTTCCAGAAGGTCACAGCCCTCTGGTTTCAACAGCATTGGCCCTGAAGCCCGGATATTTAATTTAGGCGACACGCCCAATGATTAGACCGATATAGGTAACGTTGTAAAAAGATAATAAAAAGACAAGGTTGATGAATAATAAGGAGACAAAAAATGAATTGGGAAAATTTATCATTAAGAATAAAATTGGTCAGTGGGTTTTCCATTATGATCGTACTGCTTCTTGGGGTTTCACTTGTCGGTTTCTGGTCTTTGGGCAATGCGTCAAAAGGGTTTACCGAATACCGTGAAATGGCAAGGGACACCAATCTTGCCGGGCGGCTGCAGGCCAATATGCTCATGGTCCGGATGAATGTTAAAAATTATCTGATCTCCGGGACCCAGGAGTCCTTAAAGGCGTTTCATAAACGCTGGGAAATGATGATGGCGTTTCAATCCCAGGCCCAGAGTGAAATTCAGAATCCTGAGCGAGCCAAAAAAATTGATACGATTTCAGTGGGTTTGGCAGATTACCAACAAGGGTTTGACCAGGTGGTCAATTACAAACGCGCGCGAAATCAAATGGTAAATGAAACCCTGAACGTCAACGGCCCGATCATGGAAAAAGCGTTAACAGGCATTATGATTTCGGCCTATGATGACGGGGACTTAACCGCCTCTTACTATACCGGGCTTGCCATGAAGCATGTATTGCTGGCAAGGCTCTATATGGCTAAATTCCTGGATACCAATGACCAGAGTGCTGTGAACAGAGTTCATCAAGAATTTGATAACATGGTTAAAAATCTGGATATTCTGGACAGAGAACTGGAAAATCCAAAGCGCAGGGAACTGCTGGCCACGGTGAAGAATGCAGAAACACTATATTCCGAAGCCTTTGATAAACTCGTTAAAACAATATTTAATCGAAATGATGTCATTGACAATACACTGGACCGTATCGGTCCTGAGGTGGCGGGACTTGTTGAAGAGGTAAAGCTGGATATAAAAAAAGTTCAGGATGAAATCGGTCCAAGACTGCAGTCTTTCAACAAAAAAGCTGTAACGACCATTGTTGTTGCCAGTTTTGTTGCTGTCATACTCGGCATCATCATTGTAATCTTCATTACCCGGAGTGTCATGGGGCAGTTGGGAAGCGACCCCGGGGAAATCGCTGAGATTGCCAATAAAATCGCCAATGGCAATCTTAAGATCGATTTTCATGAAGCAGCCTCAATGAATAAGGGGGTCTATGCCAGCATGAAGCATATGACCCAAAATCTTTCCAAAATGATCAAGGATCTTACATCAGGGGTTCAGACCCTTGACACATCTTCAGCAGATTTGTCCAATGTTTCCGAACAAATGGCTTCCAATGTTGAGCAGACGGCTGAGCGGTCAAACAATGTGGCAGCATCTTCCGAAGAGATGTCCACCAATATGAGCAGTGTCGCAGCGGCAACAGAACAAACCACAGCCAATATCCAGACCATTGTTGCAGCGATTGAGGAGATGTCTTCCACCATCAATGAAATCGCTACCAATACGTCCAAGGGCAGTGAGACCACCGCAAAGGCGGTAGAAACGGCAACCCATGTATCCGCCAAGGTGGATGAGCTTGGTAAAGCGGCCGCTGAAATCAGTAAAGTAACCGAAACCATTTCCGATATTTCAGAGCAGACCAACCTTCTGGCTTTAAACGCAACCATTGAGGCAGCAAGGGCCGGTGACGCCGGTAAAGGGTTTGCCGTTGTGGCAGGCGAGATCAAGGCCCTTGCCCAGCAAACCGCTGAAGCAACCAATGAAATCAACTCAAGGATTTCCGGGGTACAATCCACAACCCAGGAATCGGTGTCAGCCATTGAATCCATTGTGGATATTATTAATGAGATCAATGAGATTGTATCTACAGTCGCTTCAGCCATTGAAGAGCAATCTTCAACCACCCAGGAAATCTCCAGCAACATCAGCCAGGCCGCTTCCGGAGTGAATGAAGTCAATGAAAATGTCAACCAGGTGTCTGCAGTGGTTGCAGAGGTGAACATGGATATTAATCAGGTAAACCAGGCTACGGATGAGGTAAAAACCGGTGGGCTGCAGGTCTCGTCCAGCGCTGCAAAATTAACCGAGCTGGCCGGAAATCTAAAAAAGATGGTTGATCAGTTCACCGTTTAAACGGATAACGCTGCCGGTTGTTTTTTCTAAGAAAGATCTGTGTAATTCGCACAGATCTTTCAATTTTCGTTGTGGGCTGCGCCTGGGTGTTAATAAACCAGGTCAGCCCGTGACTGTTAACAGATCCCCCCTTCTTCTTTCATGTCGATCATGCTTTCAAAAAAACGGCTTGTGTCATCAAAAAGGGTTTTATGATTTTTGTGCTCTCCGTGACAGGCCTTGTGAGCGAGCCCGGCAGCAAGCCCATCATTGCCGAGGCAAAGATTGCCAAACATCATCCATCCCAAATCAGCGGCTCACGGTATCCCCAAAAAGCAAGTTTACGCTGAGGTTCAATTGATTGGCAGCGGCCTGTACGCAACCAGGGACAAGATGACATATAAAATTGAAGTGTTAAAGGCTCTGACCTTCTGCCGTAATCCCCGCACCCCCATTTTCTCCGGTGACAGCTCCCGCCCAAATTTCAAATTCTTGATATTTTTTATTTTATGAAGTCAAAACCCACTTTCAAATCTGCTCTTGACTTAACGTTTACATTACAATACAAATGAGTTATCCAAATGGTTAACTTGTTTGGATTATAATTTTGGTTAACAATATCAAGAGGACTATATAATGAAACCCAGGTTATTGATTTTTATCTCCTTTCTTTTTTTGGCCGCATGTTCTGACAACGGCCTTCCTGATAAAAAAATGTCTGAAAAAATGCCCAAACCGGTATCCACGATACTCATCGGTGAAATAAACTCCTATGAAAGCCGGGTATTTTCAGGCGTAATTCAATCTTCTGACAAAACCGATCTTAGTTTTGAAGTCACAGGGAAAGTAGAGGCGGTTCATTTTAAGCTTGGTCAAGGATTTGAGAAGGGTCAGCCCCTGGCAAAACTGGATCAGATTAATTACCGCCTTGCCGTGAAAGAACGTGAAGGGCAGCTCGCAGAAGCAAAGGCAAGGCTTTTGGAAGCACGCAGTGATTTTGAACGCAAACGGGCCCTGGTGCAGGAAGGGGCTGTATCGCGCTCGCAGTTTGATACGTCAAAATCTGAATTTGACACGTTAAAAAATCAGGTTGATATCGCACAAGCCCGCCTCGGTATTGCCAAAGAAGATTTGGCCGATACAATCCTTAAAGCCCCATATAAAGGTACGGTGGCAGCCCGGTTTATTGAACCTTCCCAAACCATAAGCCCCAATACCCCTGCCTTTACCGTGCAAGGAGATAACGGTCTGGAGGTGTCTGTACTTGTTCCCGAAAGCTTGCTTTCATCGTTGTCTGTGGGGAAAAATGCCGATGTTAAGGTCAAGGCCGTTGATATGAATTTTAAAGCCGCTGTCACTGAATTGGGAACAGCGGCGGAAAAAGCCAATTCTTTTCCTGTGGTTTTAAAAATTTCATCTGAAAATACCGCAAATGTCAAATCAGGCATGAGCGCCGAGGTCACATTCAAGCTGGACCGGAATATTGATTCAACCCAGGGAGTTAAGCTTCCTGTAGGTGCATTTATAGCCGGCGGCAGCAGTGGTCACTTTATTTTTAAAGTTGTGCCTGCCGAAGAGAAGAGCGGCAAACAGGAATACGGCATGAACGAGCCGTCTGGATTTATTGTTCAAAAAACGCCTGTTCAAATTGTGCGGTTATTTGATCAGCACGCCGTTGTCCGGGGTGACTTGCGCAAAGGAGAACGCATCGTTGACAGGGGACTTGCCTTTTTGAGCGACGGGAAACGCGTCAGCCCCATCAGTAAAAATGTAGCGCGGTATAATCCGTAAAAAAACAACGTTAAGAAAGAAAGTTTTAACATGCCGAGTATTTCAAAAATTGCACTGAAACATAACCGTTTGATGCTGGCGGTGGTTATTGGTTTGATGCTGTTTGGCATCGTCAGCTACCAGCAGCTTCCCGCCCAGGAAGACCCGAAAATCACCATCAGGGAAGCCGTTATCACAACCAATTACCCCGGCATGCCGGCGGAAAAGATCGAACTCCTTGTTACGAAAACCATTGAGGAGGCAATCCGTAAACTGCCGCAGATCCATGAAATTCGTTCCGTTTCCATGCCGGGAACATCAATCATCCATGCGGAGACAGTCCAGACAGTTCCCGGGGAAGAGCTTTCCCAGGTTTGGGATGAACTCCGCAATGAAATAGAGGCTGTTCAAGGCGGACTGCCCCAGGGCACAGGCCCCTATATCATCAATGATGATTTTGGCGATGTGGCCGTTTTAACGGTGGCCTTGGTAGCTGACGAAAGTTTCGGCATGGGAGAACGCCAGGACATGGCCCAGCACATTGCCGATATGATGTTTAAAGTCGATGGCGTGAAAAAAATCGACATCCTCGGGATTCAGGAAGAGCGCATCTTTATTGAAACCTCAAACACCAAACTTGCACAGCTTGGCATCTCTCCCAATGAGTTGATCACTGCGATTCAAAATCAAAACATCATCCGGCCCGGAGGAATTATCGATGCAGACGGCCGGAACTTTACAATCCAGCCCACAGGCAATTTCGACAGTGTTGAAGATATTCGTCAAGCCCTGATTTCTATTCCGGGGCAGGAGCAGACAATCGCACTTCAGGATATTGCCGATATCAAAAGGACAGTTATCGATCCGCCTTTACGCACAGCCTATTACAACGGCCGGCAAGCCATCGTGTTCGCCATTGCAAAAAACGACACATCCGATGTTCTGAAATTCACACCGGCCATGGAAGAGATGATTGCAAAAATAAATGCAGACATTCCTGCAGGTTATGAACTTCAGAACATAACGCGGCAGGCCGATGTGGTTAAAACCGCAGTCTATGGCGTCAGCCTCAATGTGGTTCAAACCCTGGTGATCGTTCTCATTGTGGTGATTATGTTCTTGGGGGTGCGCACGGGGCTGATTGTCGGGTCCATTGTTCCGGGGGTTGTTTTAATTACACTCTCGATCATGAATTTCTGCGGTATCCCCCTTGAGCGTATGTCACTGGCAACACTTATCATCGCGCTTGGCCTGCTTGTGGACAACGGGATTGTTGTTGCCGAAGATTTTAAAAAGCGGCTTGAAGAGGGCGAAAGGCGTGATGACGCCCTTGATAATGCAGGGGGAACACTTGCCGTTCCTTTATTGACCTCATCGCTGACAACCATCCTCGTTTTTTTGCCGCTGATGCTGGCCCAATCCAAATCCGGGGAATATACACGCTCCATATCACTTGTTATTCTAATTTCACTGATGGTGTCATGGGTGTTGTGCCTGACAATGACACCCTATCTTTGCCACAAATTTATAAAAATCCCTAAAAAGGACGGCCGGAACAGGAAACCCGGAAAAGTCCAAAGCTTCTTTGACAACCTCAATCCTTTCTATGAGAAGACCCTTCGGACAACGATGAAAGCACGTCCTGTTTTTTTGATTTTAATCATCCTTTTATTTTTAACCGGCGGTTGGGCAATGGGTCTTGTGCCCGTCAAATTTTTTCCGGATTCTGACCGTTCCCAGGTTTTGATTTATCTTGACATGCCTGCCGGAACATCAATGCGCGAGACCGATTCGACCATACAGGAAATATGCACACGCATCCAAGATAAAAAACGCTTTCCCCACATTGAAAAATTTGCAGCCTATGGCGGATTCGGCGGTCCGCGTTTTGTGTTGTCGCTTACGCCCATTGACCAGGAACCGTCAAAAGGATTTTTTATGATCGATGTGGGAGCGCGTGAACATGCCGAACAGACCATCAAAGAGATCCGCAAAATGCTGGAAACCGAATTCCCAAATGTTTTCGGCCGGGTGACAAAAATGTTTTTGGGGCCGTCCGACTCTTCGTTGATAGAGGTACAAATTAAAGGGCCCCAAGAAAATTATATTTATGACATCGCCAAACAGATTGAAGGGCTTCTGGATGATATTGACGGGGCCTATGATATCAAGAATAACTGGGAGAACCGCGTTACGGAAATCCAAATCAGGGTCAACCAGCAAAACGCCCGGCGTGCAGGCGTCAGCTCATTTGATATTGCCCAGTCCCTGCAAACCTATTTTTCAGGGCGGGGGATAACGGAATTCCGTGAAGGCGATGATATTTTCCCAATCGTTTTACGTGCAAAAGACAGTGAACGTTTTGACCTCGACCGTATTCAAAGCGTCAATGTCTATTCCCAATCGCGTGATGCCAATGTACCGCTGATGCAGGTGGCTGATGTCAATCTTAAAACAGCGTTTGCCCGCAAAGCCCGGGAAAACTTGTTCAGAACCATCACTGTCGAGGCCAAAAACCGCATTATGTCCGCAGAAAACATGGCGCCGCTGCTGGAGCCGGGGCTTGAAAAAATCCGGGAAAGCCTGCCCCCGGCATACGAGATCGAATATGACGGCGTGATTCAGGATTCAAAGGAGTCAAAAGCCTCGCTGAATGCCAATCTGCCTTTGTGTTTGGCAATCATCGTTATTCTGCTCATCGGCCAGTTCAGATCATTCCGCCGCGCCGGAATCATCCTCATGACGGTCCCTCTCATCATTATCGGGGCGTCGGCAGGGCTTCTGACCATGCGGGCCAATTTTGGTTTCATGGAGATCCTGGGCCTTTATGCCTTGGCCGGAATTATTATCAACAATGCCATTGTTCTCATCGACCGGATCGATATCGAACGCAGGGAATTGCTTGATCATGAAAATGAAAAAGAGTTAAGCGCTGAAGAACGAAACCAAAATAATTACGAAGCGGTGATCAGCGCATCCGTCCGCCGCCTGCGTCCGATTGTCATGTCAACCACAACCACAATTCTCGGTCTGATGCCGCTGATATTGTCAAAAGATGCATTATTCTACGGTCTGGCCAGCGCCATATCCTTCGGCCTGGCTGTGGGTACGGTCTTCACCCTGGGGTTCGTACCCGTGCTTTACACTTATTTTTTCAAGCTAAAACCAACGCCTGAAGACAAACATCCCGGGAATAAGGGGGATCACGCGTATGCCAATTAAAAACTACTTTTCGCCACAACAACTCGAACGCATCAAAAACAGCAGCCGGGCCAGATCACTCATCGAAGCCGGTATGGATTTGTTTGGCGAATACGGACTCAAAGGGACAACCACGCGCATGCTGTCTCACCATTCGGGGGCGAATCCGGCGGCTATTCCCTATTATTTCGGAAGTAAACAGGGGCTGTACATCGCAACAATCAACCATATTGTCGATAGCATTTTATCCATGACCAGCCCTTTTCTTGATACTGTAGAAAAGCGTCTTGAACAGGGATTGAACAAAAAAGAAGCCTTGGAACAATATCAGAATGTCATGGAAGGATTTTGCACCTTATTCATTGAAGAAAACGGCGTTGAACGCTGGACAAATATGATTCTGCGGGAACACGTGGCGCCAACAGAGGCGTATGATATTTTTTATGACCGGTATTACGGCCGCAAACAAAAGATCATGCGCCGCCTTGTGGGCCTTATTCTTGATGAAGACGCCGGATCTGATGCAGTGATGATTAAAGTCCATGCGGTCTTTGGTCAAGCATTGGGGTTCTTAACCGCACGGGAGCCCCTAAGACGCGGTTTAAAGGGAAAAAAGCTCAGGAAAACCCATCACGAGGAGATGAAGCGAACAATCAGGCATAATATCCATGCGTCACTTGGAGGGGAAAAACTATGATGCTGAAAAATCTCATATTACCGGTTTTATTCTTTATTTTTCTCGGCGGATGCGCTCTTGGCCCTGATTTTGAACGCCCCGATATCTCTTTTGCGGACAAGCCTTGGGTAAAAGAAAAAACAGACCATCAGGACATATATGCATTTACGGCCATTGAAGAAAAATGGTGGGAAAGCCTTGGGGACGAAGATTTAAATACCCTGATTGATCATGCAGTAAGCAATAACCTGGATTTAAAAATAGCGCAAAAAAACCTGGCGCGCGCCCATGCGATGATCACACAAGCGCGGTCAGGCCTGTTTCCGGGTGTTGATGCCCAAGGGACTGTAACGCGCAGCCAAATCAGTGAGAACACAGGCACTCCGATTGGCCCGGACAATCCGCGCATCCGGAACACTTACGGAACCGGGCTTGTCTCCAGTTGGGAACTGGATATTTTCGGGGGAACCAGACGGGAAATTGCCGCTGCCTATGCAAGATATCAAAATATTGCCGGACAAAAGCGTGATACGCTGCTTCTTGTCTTATCAGAAGTTGCCGGAAACTACATCCAACTTCGCGGCGAACAGCAACGCGCCCGGATTATTCAAGAAAACATAGCGTTGCAGGACAAAACGGTCCGGCTTGTAAAACAGCGTTTTGACACGGGTGAAGCATCTGAATTCGATTATTCCCGGGCATTGGCGCTGCTGCAATCGGCAAAAGCCAGGCTGCCGAATATCACCGGGCAAACAGACACCCTGATTTACCGGATATCAATATTAACAGGGCAGCCTCCGGAAGCATTACTTCCCCAATTATCCACTGAAAAAGCCTTGCCGCTCAATCCGGAAATTGTACCCATCGGCCTTCGCTCCGATCTCCTGCGCCGCCGTCCGGATGTGATCGCTGCCGAACGCCGCCTGGAAGCGGAAGTCAATGATATCGGCGCGAGAGTTTCCGATCTTTTTCCCAAATTTACCCTAACCGGGAATGTCGGCTATCAAAGTATTGGCGCGGATGATTTTATCTCCGGCAGTTCCCGGATTTGGGGTATCGGCCCCGGGCTCAGATGGCCGGTCTTCAATGCCGGGCGTATCCGGGCGCAAATAAATGCAGAGAAAGCCGAGGCTGAAGCCGCTGCATTTGCATATGAAAAAACCGTACTCCTTGCCCTGGAAGATGCTGAGGCGGCTTTTATCGAATATGGCCGTGAGCTTGAAACACGCGCCCAACTCCGGCAGGCGGTTGAAACGCGCAATAAAAATGTTCACCTTTCTCAAAAACGATACGAGAAAGGTTTAAACAGTTTAATTGATCTTATTGACACCGAACGTGAAGCACTCAGCAGCCAAGAAGATTTAATTACCTCTGAAACCCAATCGCTTTTGAAGCTTGTGCGTCTGTACAAATCCCTTGGTGGCGGCTGGATCGTTTTAGAAAACAAAAAAATTATCGGAGATATTCAATAAAATAAGGCTTTATACGCCTTATTTATATTCAGTCCACAGACCAGCCAGGCCAGTTCCCGGCTGGTAATATTCATGGCCTTTTTTAAGGAGGATGCCAATGTAATTGTCAAGATTAAAGATCCTGCATCCTTTCAAGGCATTTTATTCAGTATCTTCCGGGTCTCTGAAAATATGTAATCAATAGAAAGGGGGACAACCTGGTATTTCTCTGAATGAAACAGGCGCGGATCAGACCAGCATTGCCCTTTTATCAGGCATTTTTCCGCCAACTCCGGGTTGATCGGTTGAATTGCCTCCATAGCTTCGTACCACAGCAGGGACAATTCCCGCTCTTTTTCTTTGTTTGACTCCTTGTTGTCCCGTAAATCAGAGAGATAGGAATTGGTATCCGTAGCGGCTTTATGGATCGCCCTTATTGCGCCCAAGTGTTTGCGCTTCTCTTTATTAACCAGAGATTCAATCCACTCCACAAACTCTTTAAAAAACCCCACGCCTTTCCGGATATCGTCTATTTCCGTCATTTTTATAATCTCCTATTACTATATTGTTTCGGCGCCGGGCCCAATCAACAGCCGCGACTGATATAGTTCTGAGTTTACCATTTTAACAGCCGATTCAATAAAATGAGCCAAGAGCCGACTTGACCCTTTAATTTGTCATTTTTTCCTATTTAAAATTTTAAACATAATTTTATCAGCGATTTGGAGAGTAACTTAATTTTTATTTTCAAACGTGTATTCCGGCATAAATTAAAAATCAATGGAACCCGGCGTACGGGGAAAAGCAATCACATCCCGAATGTTAGAAATCCCGGTGATCATCATCAAAAACCGCTCAAAGCCCATGCCGAATCCGGCGTGGGGCACGGTGCCGAACCTGCGGGAATCCAGGTACCACCAGTAAACATCCTTATCAAGGCCCATCTCATCCATCCGGGTCTCCAGGGGGTCTAAACGCTCCTCTCTCTGGCTGCCCCCGATGAGCTCGCCGATGCCCGGGACCAAAAGATCCATGGCAGCCACGGTTCTACCGTCATCGTTCATGCGCATGTAAAAGGGTTTGATCTCTTTGGGATAATTGATGAGAAACACCGGGGTTTTGAAATGTTCTTCCGCCAGAAACCGTTCGTGTTCGGACTGCAGGTCAGTGCCGTACTCAACCGGATATTCAAATCTCTTGCCGCTTTTTTTCAAAATTTCCACGGCGTCGGTGTAAGGGAGCCGGGCAAAGGGCTTGCTGACCAAGGTTTCCAGGCGTGGCCCCAGGGTTTTGTCCACAAACCGCATGAACAGGTCCAGATCCTCTCTACAATGTTCCATGGCATGGCTGACCAGGTATTTAACCAGCTCTTCGGCATGATCCATATCCCCGTCAAGGTCACAAAAGGCCATCTCCGGTTCCAGCATCCAGAACTCTGCGGCATGGCGCCGGGTATTGGAATTCTCCGCCCGGAAGGCCGGGCTGAAGGTATAGACATCGCCCAGGGAGAGGGCAAACATTTCGGCGGAGAGCTGGCCGGACACGGTGAGATTGGCTTCCCGGCCGAAAAAGTCCTTGGCAAAATCCATCTTCCCCTGGTTTTGCACATCTTCCGGGTCAAGCCCCGTGACCCGGAACATCTCCCCTGCACCCTCGCAGTCAGAACCCGTGAGCAACGGAGAGTTCAGATAATAAAAGCCCTTGTCCAGATAAAAGGTATGAATGGCCTGGGCCATCCGGGATCTGATCCTGAAAGCAGCCCCGTATTTGTTGGTCCTAGGCCGCAGGTGGGCAATGGTGCGTAAAAACTCGTCGGTATGCCGTTTTTTCTGTAAAGGATAGTTTTCCGGCGCAATGCTGATCACATCCACGGCAGTGGCCTGGATCTCCCATTTCTGGCCCTTGCCGGGGGACGCCACCAGTGTCCCGGTTACACCGGCCGCAGACCCTGTGGTCAATTTTTCCACCTGACCGTATTCAGCCAGATCATTTCCGGCAATTACCTGGATATTGGCCAGGCAGGAGCCGTCATTGAGTTCAATAAAACTAAAATCCTTTGCATCCCTTTTGGTCCGGACCCATCCTTGTACAAAGACCTCACCGGGTGAAGCGGCCATATCCAGCACAGCCCTTATCTTGGTTCTTTTCATTGCAATTTCCGTTTCAAAAATATATGATTACTGTTTTCCAAATAGACAAAATAAAGGTTAGAATATAAATAAAATCAGTATCATGCACGAGCAAAATTATCAATACATCCTTAACCGGGTCCAGACCCCGACCCGGTATTCCGGCAGTGAAATCAACACCGTAAAAAAGGACCTGTCCCAGGTTGACCTGACCTTTGCCCTGGCCTTTCCGGATTTGTATGAGATCGGCACATCCCATTTTGGGCTTCAAATCCTCTATTCCATCCTGAACAACCGGGAAAATATTGCAGCAGAACGGTTTTTTGCCCCGGCCCCGGACATGGAGGCCCTGATGCGGGAAAGAGACGTGCCCTGCCTCTCCATGGAGAGCCGGATTCCATTGGACCAGTTTGATGTCATCGGTGTCAGTCTATTGTATGAGCTCAATTTCACCAATATCCTGACCCTGTTTGACCTGTCCGGCATCCCCTTTTACGCGGACCGGCGGGATGAAAACTTTCCGTTGATCATTGCCGGCGGCCCCTGCGCCTTTAACCCCGAACCCCTGGCTGATTTTTTTGATGCCTTTATCATCGGGGACGGGGAAGAGTCGATCACCCAGGTGGCAGATACCGTTATTCGATTTAAAAAAGAGGGGGACGGCAATAAAAAAACCTTGCTCAGGGGGCTTTCCCAAATTGAGGGTGTGTATGTGCCGTCCTTTTTCAACCTGTCCCGGGATGGCGCAGGCCACCAGGTTCTGACCCCATTGTATGAGGACCACGCCCGTATCAAGCGGGCCTTCGTGCCGGAACTGACCTTTGCCGACTGTCCCATTTCACCCATTGTGCCTTTCGGCAAACCGGTCCACGACCGCCTGCGCCTGGAAATCGCCCGGGGATGTTCCAGGGGCTGTAGGTTTTGCCAGGCCGGAATGATTTACAGGCCCGTGCGGGAACGAAGCCTGGAGGACCTTCTTAAAATCACCAAAACCTCCCTGGAAACCACAGGCTACTCGGACATCTCTCTTCTCTCTTTGAGTACCGGAGACTATTCTCAACTGCCGGCACTCATGGAAGAACTTCTGATGTTGAGCCGGGGCCAGTGCAATGCCATCAGCCTGCCCTCCATCCGGGCGGAAAAGCTGACGCCCCAGCTCATGGAGCTGATCAAAAGTGTCCGGAAAACCGGTTTTACCATTGCACCCGAAGCCGGGACCCAGCGGCTGCGGGACATCATCAACAAAAACCTCACCGAAGAGAGCATTGAAACAACTGTTGAGAATGCCCTGGCCCTGGGCTGGAAAAACATAAAGCTTTACTTTATGACAGGCCTTCCCTTTGAACAGATGGATGACATCCAGGGCATTGCAGACCTTACCCGGCGCCTGGCCTCCACCTATACCAAGGGCAAACAGATGATCAATGCATCTGTCACCTGCTTTATTCCCAAAGCCCACACCCCGTTCCAGAATCATGCCCAGATGACCCTGGACCAGACCCTTGAAAAACTTCAGTACCTCAAGGACAACCTGCGGCATCCCAAGGTCAAGCTCAAATGGCAGGACCCGAAAATGAGTCTTCTGGAAGGGGTATGGGCCAGGGGAGACCGGTTTCTTTCGCCCCTGCTGGTCAAGGCATTTGAACTGGGATGCCGCCTGGACGGATGGAGCGACCGTTTTAACTTCAATTTGTGGGAACAGGCATTTGAGGCCACAGGCATTGACCCGGCCTTTTATACCACCCGCCAAAGAACCCCTGGCGAACCCCTGCCTTGGGACCACATTGATTCCGGAATAAAAAAAGAGTTTCTGGAAAGCGAATTAAAAAAAGCCGAAGAGATTGCCCTGACACCGGACTGCCGGGAGAACGCCTGCACCGGGTGCGGTATTTGCAACTTTAAAACCATTGCCCCCGTGGTTCAAAAAACCAGTGCCGGCCAGAAGCCGCTCCCGGATAAAACGCCGGTTAAACAAACAGACACACAATCGGACCGCCTGCCGGACGACGCATTCATTAAATATGAATTAAAATTTTCCAAACTTGAAGATGCTCGGTTTTTCGGACACCTGGAGATGGCCACTATTTTCCAGCGGGCGGTCAAGCGCACAGGCTTTGCCATAAAATACTCCAAGGGATTTAACCCGTCCATGCGCATCTCCTTTGCCACGGCCCTGCCCCTTGGGATGGAAAGTGAAGAAGAGGGCCTTTACATCTATCTTGAAAAAGGATTAAAGCCCCACAAGATCATGAAATCGTTAAACGCCCAACTGCCCCGGGGCATTGAGATTACCGGCTGCGCGCTTTTCCGCAAATCACCACAAAACCAAACACCCCGGGACACCTATCAGATCACATTTGCAGCACCCTGTATAGGCCAACCTGAGC
>JAKSBO010000386.1 GCA_022361095.1 Desulfobacterales bacterium
AAACTGATCATTATAGAAATCTATTATAGTACGAGTTCTTTGTTGACCGTCTACAACTTCTTTAATGCTCTTAGCTTTTTCCAAATCCAAAGAGTGTCGAATATAAATTGCTGGAATTGGTTTTTGTTCAAGCAAGGTGTTAATTAAATAGGATTTTTGGGCAGGGCTCCAGACTGAACGACGCTGGTACCATGGAGATATATCTAATTCACCTTGTTTTTTAAAATTAAGCAAATCCTGTATGATAATCGCTTGGTAATCAACTCTATCCATGGATTCGTCCTTTTAAATATTATTATAGCTCTTTAGCTCTTTTATATACTCGAAAATTAAAAGTCAAACAAAGCACGCTTCTGAAATTAAGGGAAGTGGAAGCGAACTTTGAGAACCTAAATCTGAATTTGGTGGAAAATCAAGTGTTCATGTAAACGTCACAAAGCAAATGAGTAATCATAAGGTCCGCAATCATGGTATGATTGAACTCTTTTTCTGAAATTATCCGGCCACAAGATGTTGTGTCTGCCCGGAAACGCAGATATTAAGAATATGTGAAAACGGCGGCCAACTGTCTTCTAATCAGCAGGCAGCTTTTGTTTTTTAATCATTTTATTTGTGCAAAACTGATCAATTTGCTGAAGTTTGCCGAGATAAAACAAAAAAAGCCTGTAAGCCTAAAATGCCTACAAGCCTTTGATTTACTTTAATGGTGGGCCATCAAGGAATCGAACCTTGAACCTACTGATTAAGAGTCAGTTGCTCTGCCAATTGAGCTAATGGCCCTTCAAAGTGACGCCGAATAAAATACCCAGAACTAACGTTAATGTCAATGTTTTTTTCGATTGTGTACCGTTTCTGAATCAACCTTTTTTAAAAAATTCAATGAAAGGTGAGATGCAATAGACAAAACGGTATTCCTGTTTTATTTCTTTGAGAACTTCATGCTCAGCCTGTAACGGTCTATTTTGTTATACAAAGACCGCCGGGAAATGCCCAGAATTTCACTGGTCCGGGACCTGTTTCCCCCGGTGTGATCAAGGGTGCGGATAATCAATTCCTTTTCCACCTGGGACAATGTCATGCCCACACGGATGGTCATCCGGGTCTCCCGGTCCTGGTTCCGGCTGACCCGGTCAGGCAGATTGCCGGTCCTGAGCACATCCTCCGTAGCGGAAATAACGGCGCGCTGGATGGCGTTTTTCAATTCCCTGACATTGCCCGGCCAGGGGTAAGCTTCAACACAGTTGATAAAATCAGAAGACATACCCCGGATATTTTTTTTAAAATCATCGCAGGCCTGTTTGATAAAATGACTCACCAGCAGCGGAATGTCGCCGTTGCGGTCACGCAGAGGCGGCATTTCAATACTCAGGACATCCAGCCTGTAATACAGATCTTCTCTAAAATTGCTCATCCTGACCTCATCTTCAAGGTCTGCGTTGGTGGCGGCAATCACCCGGGCATTGGCGTTTTGGCTCTCCTGGCTACCGATCCTGGAGAATTCATTGGTCTCTAAAAGTCTAAGCAGACTGACCTGCATCTTCTGATCAATGGTGCCGATCTCATCCAAAAACACCGTGCCGCCCTCGGCTTGTTCAAAGCACCCTTTCCTTAATTTAGAGGCCCCGGTAAAGGCACCGGCCACATGCCCGAACAATTCGCTGGCCACCAGATCCTGGGGCAAAGAAGCGATATGAACCGGAATACAGGGGGCGTGAGCCCTGGCACTGAGCTCATGGATTGCCTGGGCCACCAACTCTTTTCCTGTACCGGTTTCACCTGAAATCAGGACGGGAATATCTGTGGCTGCGGCCTGGCGAATCTGCCGGTAGGTCCTCTGCATCACCGAGGATCTGCCGACCATACGTTCAAACGTGGTTTTCTCAGTCTCAGCTTTTAACAGCATATTGGGGCCCAATTGGGGCTTGGCCTGGATGGCTGACCCGATAAGAAGCTTAAGCTCTTCGTTGCTGATGGGCAGTGTAGAATAATGATACGCCCCGGCCCGCAACCCAAGATTTGCAAATTTCAAAGCACCTGGCGGCATAAACAGCAGGATCTGGGTTTGAGGGCATTTGGCCGAAATTAATTCCAGGATATCCAGAGCGTCTGACGGCTGAGTCCTGGCCATTGATCCGGAAAAAAGCATCAGGTCAAACCGTTCTTTTTCAAACCGGTCCACGACGGTTTCAAGACTTCTTTCAAAGGCGATGGTGACCTGGTCTTCGTCAAATACCTCTTTGACCTGATCTGCAAGCAGCTTGCCCTTGTCCACGCAAAGGACACGGATGGGATCATCTAAGTTATCCATAAGCGTTCAACACTTTTGCCAAGGCTGTCCGGGCGGTAAGACACCAACGATATGTGAATAATTTACACATTAACCTCACTTCCTTCCCGGCCGAATCCGACCGATCCCCCTTGCCCTACCATTAATGAAGCTGCATTGCAACGGCATAAAAACATTATAAAAAAGAGCTCTTTTTCTTTGTAAAGAACAAATATTAGATTCCAATAAGACATGTGTAAAAATTACACATTAATTAAAAAAGCACAAAAGCAGATGGATATAGGCTGATATCCATCTGCGTTCGTGAGTTTTACAGTGAAGGTGGTTTACATTTTCACCATGATGTGCCTGACAATAGTATAGTCTTCCAGTCCATACATTGAAAGATCCTTGCCATATCCTGACATTTTAAATCCCCCGTGGGGCATCTCGGACGCATACATAAAATATGTATTAATCCATGTCACACCATACTGGAGCACGGATGAAACCCTGTGTGCTTTTTCGATATCCCTGGTCCAGACAGAGGATGCCAGCCCATACTTGCAATCATTGGCCCATTCAATGACCTGATCAATGTCACTGAAACGGGTAACGGAAACCACCGGTCCGAAAATCTCCTCTTGAA
>JAKSBO010000451.1 GCA_022361095.1 Desulfobacterales bacterium
GTGGGCTGAGCCTGGCAGCTGATATGTCAGGTCAGCCCGTGGCTGTTATAAAAGAGTGATTTGCGATCAGGTTAACGATCCTCCGGAACCCCAAAAGATATAAAATTATACCTAAATACATGTTTTAACGTGATTTTAATACTCTTATTATGATATAAGATACAATATATTTCAACGGTACAAAAATCTTGATCTTAAAGCAGAAATAAAAAATAATACATCTGCTGACTGCAGATAAAAGCCCTGTTATTATAACATCCGGCGCAAAAAATTTTTTATGAGCATGCTAAAGAGATAAAAAAGATGAGAAATGTATTAACTGTTTCAGGGCTGAAAGGCGGTACGGGCAAGAGCACGACAGCCCTTAATCTATCCGCTTGCCTGGCACTTTATGAACAAAAAGTACTGCTGGTTGACTCCGATCCCCAGGCGCGTGCGTCCCAATGGTGTAAAATGAATTCAAACGGGAATGATCATGACCTTGTACAGGTGCTGGCCGGCAGAATAAGCGTTCCGGATGCCGTATGCACAACGGATATTGACGGACTGTATATGCTGCCGGCCGGATTCGATCTTTTCCCCATGTCCCTTAAACTGACCGGGCGCATGGACAACGAAAAGCTTCTTCGCCTTGTTATTGATGAAATCACGCACGACTACGACATGGTTATTTGCGATGCACCTTCATCCTGCGGGTATTTAAGCCTGGCCGCTTTAACGGCCGCAGACTGGATTGCGGCAGTGGTTATACCGGATCAAGACTGGGTCGGTGATTTTCATTCACTGATGAAAATTGTCCGGTACATACGTCAATCCCATAATATACCGTTAGGGATTTCAGGTATTTTGTTCAACAGATGCAATAGTGAAAAACAGATTGAAAATCGTGTGATTCCCGAAGTGCTGGAACAGATTCGTCCCCTGATATATAAAACCATGATCCCTGACGATGAAATTCTTGACAAGGAAGAGGCCGGCTTTAGTCCGCTGGCTGTGCATGACATTAAAGCGCCGGCTTCCCAGGCGTATCTTGCCGTCGCCAGGGAGATTATCCGTGCATTCAATCTAAAATGAGGAGACCCCATTGAAATTAACCAATCCCGAATCTATCCAGGAAAGTGAAAAAGAGTTTATTGACACAATAAATGCTGAACTTGACTGGGATATCATCGAGCAGATGCTGCTTGACAAACATAATTTTGCGGTTCAGGATGACATTGAATATGAAGATGGAAA
>JAKSBO010000528.1 GCA_022361095.1 Desulfobacterales bacterium
CCGCCTGCTCATTGATGGTATTGTCACATCCGCCTCAGCCCGGTACGGCATGGCCTGACAAACGCATGATATTTTGGAGAGGCACCAAAGGCTGCATGTTGCGACAGGTCCGGGATTTTCCAAAAAAGAACCGGCCCTCCCCTGGGGAAAGGGAAGGGCCGGTTCTTCTAACGAACAAGGAGGTAATATCGGCTATAGTCTTTCGAAAATAGCCGCAGCACCCATGCCGCCGCCGATACACATGGAGACGATGCCATATTTACCGTTCACCTCTTTGAGGTTGGCCAGGCATGTGGCTGTGAGTTTCGCGCCGGTGCATCCCAGGGGATGGCCCAGTGCGATGGCTCCACCGTGAATATTGATCCTATCCATATATTTTTCAAGATCCAGTTCCCGGATACAGTAAAGGGCCTGTGAGGCAAATGCTTCATTGATTTCATAGATGTCGATGTCGTCAATGGTCATTCCCACCTGTTTGAGCACTTTAGGGATGGCATATTTGGGACCTACACCCATCTCATCCGATTTGCAACCCACTGTGGCATACCCAACCAGCCTGGCAATGGGGGTCAGGCCAAGTTCCTCGCACTTTTCCTTGGACGCCACGATGGTGGCGGCTGCCCCGTCCGTGGTCTGGGAGGAGTTCCCTGCAGTAACGGTGCCGTTGACCTTGAACACCGCGCCCAGTTTGGCTAACCCTTCCGGTGTGGAAGCCCGGATCCCGTCATCATGTTCAACAATAAAGGACTCTTTTTTATGCGTTCCGTCAGGCTGGGCAACATATTTGTAAGCCGGGGTGGGGATGATTTCGGTAAATTTCCCGCCGTCCCTGGCTGCCAAGGCTTTGGCCTGGGACCGGGCGGCAAAGGCATCCTGGTCTTCCCTGGAGACATTGTAGCGCCCGGCCACATTTTCGGCGGTGATCCCCATGGATACGTACATTTCAGGGTTGGTTTCTGAATATTCCGGATGGGGCCGGGGGACATTCCCGCCCATGGGTACAAATGTCATGGACTCGCAGCCGGCACCGATGCAGACGTCAGACCATCCCGCAGAGACCCGCACAGAGGCCAGGGCAATGGCTTCAAGCCCGGATGCACAGAACCGGTTCACCGTCGCCCCGGAGACCTTGTCCGGAAACCCTGCCATTTTGGCTGCGATCCGGCCCAGGTTCAGGCCCTGTTCCGCTTCGGGGAAGGCGCAGCCCAGCATGACATCGTCAATATCTTCGGGTTTCAGATTAGCGGTTCTTTCAACCGCTTCCTTCATAATAAAGGCAATCAGCTCTTCGGGCCGGGTCTGGCTGAACAATCCTTTTTTTTGCTTGCAGCCCGGGGTCCGTACGGATTGTACTATATAGGCGTCTTTCATAATTATATCCTCCTAAATCTATAAAGCATTTGGCATCGATCCCGTGTTTGGACTAAAAATTGCCCAGATGCAAGGCCCAGAAAAATTTGTAACCGGAGCAACCTTATGGTCGTGAGGATTGCAAATTTTTTTTGCAAGGCCGCAGATGGGTGGCTTTTAGTTTAAACACTAGTTTCTGAGTGGTTTCCCGGTCTTTAGCATATGATCAATTCTGGCAATGGTTTTTTCCTCTTTACAGAAGTCCACAAACGCCTCCCGTTCGAGTTTAAGGATGGCTTCTTCGGTAATTTCACTGCCCTCGCCGACATCCCCGCCGCTGACGACATAGGCAATGCGTCTGGCCAGAAAGGCGTCGTATTCACTCATGAATTTGCCGTTGAGCAGATTAAAGATCTCGGCATTAACCATACCCTGGCCGGCGCTGCCGATCACCTTGATCTTCTTTTTCAACGGGGGAACATATCCGTCATCCACCATCTTGAGTACTTCTTTTTTGGCTTCACCCACAAGGTTGTCACGGTTCATGACAATCCGGTCGCCAAGGCCGAGAAACCCGTTATCCCGGGCCTGGGCGGCTGACATGGACACGGCGGCCATGGCAATTTTCATGAATGCCTGGACAAATAATTTGGCCAGACTCACCTCTTTTACGGTTTTGCCCGGCAGGGCATCCACATATTTTTTCCACAGGTTCATGCAGCCGCCGCCGGCGGGGAGCAGGCCCACGCCGATTTCAACCAAGCCCATGAAGAGTTCGGTATGGGCAACGATGCGGTCTGCGCCCAGGCAGGTTTCACAGCCCCCGCCCAACACCATGCCGTAAGGTGCGGCAACAACGGGGAACGGTGCATATTTGGCGCGCAGGATGCCGGCCTGGCCTTTTGCCAGAAAGGCATCGATGTCAGCGTATTTTTTTTCGTGGCACAGATTGGATACAAAGGAAAGATCTGCACCGGCGGAAAATGCCCCGGGCATGCCGCCGGCTTCATTACCGATCACAAGTCCGGCACCGTTTTCTTCGACATAGTCAAGGGATTTGCCGATGGAGTCAACAATTTCGCTGTTGATGGCATTCATCTTTGTGTGGAATTCAAGGCAGAAAACATCATCCCCGATGTCCACCAGGGATGCGGAGGCATTTTTAAAAACGGTTTTATTGTTGCCTTTGGCGGCGGCAATGGAGACCATATTCTTAGAAACCGGAACCGCCTTATATTCGCCTGCAGTAAAATCAAAAAAACAGCGGATACCGTTTTCAAGTTTATAAAAAGATGTATTGCCCTTGGCCAGCATCTGTGCCACATTGGCCGGCACTTCAAGGCCGTCGTCTTCCATGCGGTCAACAGCCTCTTGAACACCATAGGCATCCCAGGTCTCAAAGGGTCCCATGGCAAAGTTGTAGCCCCATTTCATGGCGTTATCTATTTCAACAATGGTATCGGCAATTTCAGGAACCCGGTTGGCGGCATACTGGAAGGCATTGGCCTGGCATTTCCAGGCAAATTTGGCGCCTTTGTCATCGCCTTTGAGCACACAGGCGACCTTCTCTTCCAGGGCGGCCTTTTTCTTGGCCTGGTCCAGGCAGGGAAAGGTTGGCCTTTCAAGGTCTTCATATTCCAGGGTGTCAACATTGAGCACCTTGCGCAGTTTTTTCCACTCCGGGGTCAGTTCCGTTTTATAAAAACCGCCCTGGGTTTTGTTGCCCAGCATGTTTTTATCAACCATTGTGGTGATAAATTCAGGCAGGGCCAGTGTGTCGCGCTGTTCGTCGTCCGGACACAGGTCATAGGAATTTTTAGCCACATGGAGCATGGTATCAATGCCGACCAGGTCGGTGGTTTTGAAGACAGCGGTTTTGGGACGGCCCAGGGCCGGTCCGAACAGAGCATCCACTTCGGGGATGGTCATGTTGTCTTCATGCATGAATTTGATGCAGGCACCAATGCCCTGGACACCGATTCTGTTGCCCACAAAATTCGGGGTGTCCCTGGCCCAGACAATACCCTTGCCCAGATTTCTTTCGCCGAACC
>JAKSBO010000731.1 GCA_022361095.1 Desulfobacterales bacterium
CGAAAGCAACCGCGCTGCTGCCGTCCGTGAGTGTTCGATCCCGCGCTGTGCCTCGGTGGCCTGAGCGTAGTTGCTGCGACCGGCCGGCGCGCCGTTGTTGCGCAGGTAGTTGTCGAGAGCACGATAGACGGCTTCCGGTTTGGGCCAACTGGTCGCGGCGTTGTCAAGATAGATGCGGCGTTGGGAGGACATGAGCCGGCCGCCGACGGAGCCGATTTTTACCCTTAAAAATTCTTCCTGGCCCAGTTTTGATGCGACTTTTCTGACCGGAGAGACCGCCACAGTTTCCTGTTTCAGGGGGGGCAGATGCTGCATCTTCAGCAGCAAAGGCCCGGCAAAGGTTTCAAAGGCAACAATGGCCGATACCGGATAGCCGGGGATCCCGAAAACCGGGGTCTCTTTAATCCGGCCGAACATCATGGGCTTGCCCGGCATCATCGTCACCCCGTGGACATACACTTGTCCTAAATTTTCAATCACCGGTTTGGAGTAATCCTTGGACCCGGCAGAGGAACCGCCCAGAATCATGACCATGTCGTATCCCTGGTCCACCCCATTGGATACAGCCGTCTGAATGGTCCCAAGATCATCTTCAAGCATGGTATTTACCGTGGCCTCCGCCCCATGATCGGCGCACAGCGCGGTCAATACGGTGGAATTGGATTCCACCACATCCCCGGAATCCATGGTTTCCGGCGTCACGTCCTGCCAGCGCTTAAGCTCCGAGCCAGTAGGAATAATAAGCACCCTTGGCCTTTTCCTCACCGCCACCTTGAACACCCCGCCGGAGAGAAGTGCACCCATGGCATACCCATTGATTTTTTGGCCCCTGGGAAAGAGCAGCTGGGTGGCCACGATATCCTCTCCCATTTTCCGGACATGCTGCCAGGGGAAAGCCGGTGCCTCAATTTCAATGGTGTTTTCATCCAGGATATTGAGGTTTTCGATCATGATGACGGCGTTGGTATCCCCGGGAAGTACATGGCCGGTATTCACCCAAAAAGCGGTCTTCCCAATGGTCAAAGATTTTGGGACCTCATCACTTGCACCAAAGGTGGTCCGGGCATCCACAGCCACCCCATCCATGGCTGAAGCGTGAAAGTTGGGCGAAGAGATGGCTGCCACAGCCGGTGCCGCCAGAACCCTGTTACGGGCCTGGACCACATCCAGGGTCTGTATACCTGTTTCCAGATGACCAAAATTTTTAAACAGACAATCCTGGGCCTGCTCAATCCCTACCATACTTAAATAGACATTTCGTTTCGTTTCCATACGGATTTTTCTAATTTAAAAGGATGATATCTACCATGCTGCCCTTCTCAAGGCCTTCCACATGCTCACCGATTTCAAGCAGCCCGTCAGCCTGGACCATGGTCCGGATTAACCCGGACTTGCCAAGAATAGGGCGGGCCGCAAGATCCCTGCCATCTTTTTCCAGCACCACCCTTACAACATCACGTCTGCCCTGGGAGGATGCGATGTTCCGGGACAACCGGGCCGATGCTGTTACCTTGGGAACCGGCCCGGACAACCCCCTTAGCCGGTGAAGGAACGCCGTCACCACCACCTGGAACACCACCATGGCCGAGACCACCTGGCCGGGCAGCCCCCATACGGGGGTGTGGCCGGACCGTGCCAGGATGGTGGGCTTGCCCGGGCTTAGGGAAATACCGTGAACCAGAATCTGCGTATCCGGCAGGGCTGAGAGCACCTCAACCGTATAATCCCTTGTGCCCACGGAGGAGCCGCCTGAAAGCAGCACCATGTCCGTGTGCGTCAAGGCTGTTTTGCACATTGATTCCAATGCCTTGGGGTCATCTTTTACAATGCCGTACCGCACAGGTTCTCCGCCTGCCTGGGTGACCAGGGCAGACAGAGAATAGGAGTTAATGTCGCGTATCTTGCCCGGGGCAGGTGTCTCCTCCACATGGATCACTTCATCCCCGGTGGATATGATTCCCACTTTGGGCACCTGGTACGCCTGGATTTTGGTATGTCCCAACCCTGCTGCCAGGCCGATTTCCTGGGGCCGCATCAAGCGGCCTTTTTCAATGACGGTCCGGCCCTTTGGGAAGTCCTCGGTTACATCAATGACATGCTGCAGCGGGGCCACGGATTTGTATACTTCAATGGATTGTTCGTCCACAGCCTCGGTGTGCTCCACCATGACAACCGCGTCTGCGCCTTTGGGCAGCATCCCGCCGGTGGCGATCCGGGCCACTTCCCCTGGTGCCAGTTCAAAGTCCGGAATATCCCCCATGGCAATGGAACCCTTAAGGGTCAGCCATGCAGGGCCGGATTCCGATGCCCCAAAGGTAGACGGGGCGTTTACCGCATATCCATCCATGCAGGAGCGCCTGAATCCGGGCAGATCCTCGCCTGCAACCAGATCCTTTGCAAGAACCCTTGAAAAGGCATCATGGATGTGTAATTGCTCTAGGCCCACAGGGGCAAAAAGTTGTGCCATCCCCAGAACTTCGTCCAGGGATTTTACCTTGAAAAAATCGGTCATTTTAAAACATTTTTTAAGCGTGCCATGGCCTTGGCTACATTTTCAGGACTGTTGAATGCGGAAATCCTGATGAACTGCGCCCCACATCGGCCAAAGCCCTGGCCGGGGGTACAAACCACACCTGCTTTGTCCAACAGCAGGTCAAAAAATTCCCAGGAATCCCGGCCATTACCGTCAATCCAGATGTATGGAGAGTTTTCACCGCCCACATGGTCAAACCCAAGGTCGGTCATGGTTTGGCGAATTCCCCCTGCATTGGCCAGGTAATAGTCGATGTTTGCCTTGATCTGGGCCTGGCCTTCGGGGCTGTAAACCGCCTCGGCAGCCTTTTGCACCGGATAAGAAACACCGTTGAATTTGGTAGATTGCCGGCGGTTCCACATATCGTGTAAAGAGATCCTGGCCCCGTCTGCTGCATAGATCATGCATGCTTTGGGCACCACCGTATATCCGCAGCGGGTGCCTGTGAAGCCGGCTGTTTTGGAAAGGCTTCTGAATTCCACGGCCACCTCTTTGGCCCCGGGGATTTCATAAATGCTTCTGGGAAGTGTTTCATCCCGGATAAAGGCTTCATAGGCCGCATCAAACAGGATAAGGGCTTTATTGTCACGTGCGTAATTCACCCAGGCGGCAAGCTGTTCCCGGGTGGCCGTAGACCCGGTGGGGTTGTTGGGAAAACAGAGATAGATTAAATCCACCGGCGAATCGGGGAAATCCGGCATAAATCCGTTTTCTTTCAGGCAGTCCATGTAGACGATGCCCTCGTAGCGTCCATCCTTAAACGTGCCTGTCCTGCCGGCCATGACATTGGTATCCAGGTATACCGGGTAGACCGGATCCGGAATGGCAATGGTGATATCATTGGAGAACAGTTCCTGAAAATTGCCGGTATCGCATTTGGCCCCGTCCGATACAAAAATTTCATCCGCGTCAATATCCGCACCCCTGGACTGGAAATCAACGGCTGCTATGGCCTGCCTTAAAAACAGATATCCCTGTTCAGGACCATAGCCTCTGAATGTGGCATCCTCGGCCATTTCATCCACGCCCTTTTTGAATCCCCGGACAACTGCGGGGGGAAGCGGCAGGGTGACATCGCCGATACCCAGGCGGATCACATCTTTGTCAGGATTGTTGTCCTGGTAGTTTTGAACCCGTTTGGCTATATCCGCAAATAAATACGAGGCCGTCAGTTTGTTGTAATTTTCATTGGCTGTAATCACAGGTCAATTCCTTATTTCGTTTCTATTGGGTTTCAGTTACCCGGCATTCAGCCGGAAAGAATATGTGTCCGTCAATTCTATGCTCCCTAAGAGCTCCCTAAGACAAAGTATATAATTTAAGTCAAAACAGGCCCTGATGTCAATTTTCAATAACAGCCATGGGCTGACCTGACATATCTGCTGCCAGGCACAGCCCACAACAACGTTTGAAAGATCTGAGTAACATACCCAGACTTTCTTATAAACAGACATGGGCCGGCCCGGGTCTGTCAATACCCAGGTCCAGCCCACAATAAAGGTTAAAAGATATAAAGAACCGGCCGGACGTTTTTACAAAAAATTTTTCCAAACAAGTGTTTATACTTTAAATTTGGACATCATTCGGGCAAGGGTTTCCGCCAATCCCGACAACCCGGCGGCTTTGTTTTTTACCTGCCGGCTGGCATCCACAATCTGGGAGGCTGCGGTGGTGACTTCCATCACATCTTGGGACACCCCCTGTGCCATGACGGAGCCTTCGGAGATATTTTCATTGACCTCTGATATACCAACAGATGCCTGGGAGATATTCTGGGAAATCTCATTGGTGGTTGCGGACTGTTCTTCAACAGCCGTGGCAATGGTTGACACGATTTCGTTGATATCTTCCACCACTTTTGCGATCGACGTAATCTCGGCCGTGGTACCTTCAGTGGACTGCTGGATGCCGGTTACGCGGTCTTTAATTTTGCTGGAGGCATCGGCTGTCTGGCTTGCCAGCACCTTGATCTCATTGGCAACAACGGCAAATCCTTTACCGGCTTCGCCGGCCCTGGCCGCTTCAATGGTTGCGTTGAGGGCCAGCAGGTTGACCTGGGAAGAGATTTCGGTAATGGTCTCTACCACGGTAACTATTTCTTTGGCCGCCGTTCCGAGATCTTCTACCTGGGTGCTGGCATGTTCTGTCTGGCCAACGGCTTCGGTTGTCATCGTACGGGCTTTTTCTGCATTCCGGGCGATTTCTGAAATCGTTGAATTCATCTCATCCGATGCGGCCGAAACCATGTTGATATTGCCGGCGGCCTGCTCCATGGCGGCAGACATGGAATTCATATTTGAACTCATTTTTTCCGATGCCGATGTAACGGAATCTGCCCTGCCCGAGGTCTCTTCGGCAGCTGAATTTAAATGATCGGAAATGCCTGCAAGCTCTGAAGACGCTTGGGTAAGCTCTCCGGTATCTGTTTTTATTTTTGCAATCATGCCTTGGATATTTTCAATGAAACGGTTAAACCCTTCGGCCAGTTCCTGGATCTCATCACCGGAGGTGCCGATGATCCGTTTGGTCAGATCTCCTTCGCCCGAAGCGATGTCTTTCAGCATTTTGATGATATTACGCAACGGTGCCACAATGCCTTTGGCCACAACAAAATAGGAGACCGCCGCCGACAGGGCCATGATTCCCAGAACCGCCGCCAGGATCTTAATGGTTGAATTCTTCAAGGTGCGCTGTATTTCTTCC
>JAKSBO010000106.1 GCA_022361095.1 Desulfobacterales bacterium
AGGGCATGATCCAGGTCTTCCAACAGAAAAAAGGCTCCGCCTTCCCCCGGCACAAATCCTTTACGTGATATATCAAACGGCGCATATGTGGTTTGGGGATCTCCAGTATCCGTATGAAGTGCCCGGGCTTTGTGGTAAGCCAGAAGCGCCCCGGGGTTTAACCGTGAATCTCCGCCACCGGCAATGGCCAGGTTCAGATCCCCGTGCTTTATGCTGCGAAACGCCTGGCCGACAGCCTGCAGGGATGCACCGCAGGCTGAGCCTAATGTTGCGTTTTCACCATGAATCCCGGCGAGCTGGGAAATGACGGCGGTCGGGGTATTGAGAAGAAATCTCAAAAGAAAAAGAGCCTGCAGCTCATCCGTATTCATTTTCCCTTTTATAATATCAGGAAATTCATTTGTTATATCAAGATTCGGACCGGTTCCCACAAAAAGCCCTGCGTCTCTCAATTCTTCCTTTTTCAGGCTGTCTTTTTTTATAGCAGCCATTGCCGCAGCCACACAAAATCCGGCCCCCCGGTTCAGATAACGGGCATTCTTGAACCTGCCGGTAAACGATTTGAGATTAAACCCCTTCACCGGACAGATCACAGGGGGGGCTTCAACATTGTGCTGTTTTAAATTTAAGCGTTCAAAACAGGTGCGATCTGTCTTTATACTGTTCAGAATCTCATCTGGCCCCTCCCCAAGAGAAGAGACAACGCCAATGGATGTAATCACGACTCTGCGGGGCATTCAGATCTCCTGAAAAATTTCGGTAATTTTTTTTCGGCCCGTGGGCGGCGGTATTTCATCAGCATATCCAAGGGTCAAAAAACATGTAATCCGAATATTATGTTCGAGCCCCATAACCGATTCCGTATCCTGAAGAAACATCATGGGTGCTGTGAGGACACACGTTCCCAGTCCCATGGACTGTGCTTTAAGCAAAAAACCTTTTAGTGCCAGCCCGGTAGTTATATCAAGATCCGTGTACGCATTGATGTCGCCGGCAAGCACGTTCTCTTTGACAAGCATGTCTGCACAGCCTGTTATATCTGTTAATGTGCCGACAGCAAATAAAACCGGTGCATTAAACATGAATTCTGAAAACCGTTTGTAGTAATTAAGTCTGTTTCTGAGTTTTTTATATTTGGCATGATGCTTAACGGCATTTAAAAAATTATTATACCCTTTGTCCATGGCCTGGTTAAGACAACTTTTGACAGATGCAGATACAATTCTGAAAAAGCGGACAGGCTGAGAGTTTGATGGGGACGGTGCCATCATCGCGCATTGAATAATGGCCTCAATCATTGTTTTTGAAGGTATGTCAGGCTTGTACCTTCTAATACTGCGGCGCTCCCGGATGAACCGGTCTAACGTTTCATTGGAATTCACTCTTTTATCCTCTGAGAACGAAATTATGAATGATCAATAT
>JAKSBO010000058.1 GCA_022361095.1 Desulfobacterales bacterium
CTAGGCAACTGCCCCTTTCTGGGTACCTCCAAAAAGATGGAAACTGCAGTGGGCATGTCCATGGCTGTCGTATTTGTTCTTGTTATGGCAGGCATAATAACCTGGATGGTTGACACATATCTGCTCAAAGCGCTGGATGTTGAATTCCTGCGCACGGTATCCTTTATCCTGGTTATCGCATCCCTGGTTCAATTCGTTGAAATGTTTTTAAAAAAGAGTATCCCGGGACTGTACGCAGGCCTGGGGATTTTTCTTCCGCTGATTACAACCAACTGCGCAGTTATGGGTGTATGTCTGATCAACATCAAGGAAGAATACAGCTTTATTGAGGCCCTGGTATCCTCGTTTTCCTATGCTTTGGGTTTTGGTCTTGCACTTATTCTGTTCGCAGGCGTCAGGGAAAGGGTTATTCTCGCCCGGGTGCCGAAACCACTGCAGGATACTTCCGTTGGTCTGATGACCGCCGGTTTGATTGCATTGATCTTTACCGTATTCAGGGGCATGGTTTAGTTTAACATAAAAATATAATATAAGGTGATTGTATGATTCCAGCTATACTGCTAATGCTGGGCATTGGCGCAACATGCGGCATCGTGCTCAGTCTGTCTTCCAAAATCTTTTATGTGTATGAAGACCCCAGAATCGCACAGGTGGAAAGCAACCTTGCAGCAGCCAATTGCGGCGGTTGCGGATATGCTGGTTGCTCTGCAGCTGCCGAGGCCGTTGTACTAGGTAAGGAACCCCCAACCGTTTGCATTATCAACTCCAAAGAGGGCGTGGAAGCGGTCTCCCTTATTATGGGCGTAGACGCCGGCGCTGCAGAAGCGCCGCTCTCCTACAATCTGTGTGAAGGTGGAAACCGTGCTGCTGACAAGTACCATTACATGGGTGTTTCATCATGCAAAGCAATGGCTGCTGTTTTTGGCGGTCACAGGGTATGTTCCGTTGGCTGCATTGGTCTTGGGGACTGTGTTAAAGCCTGTATATTTGATGCGCTTTACATGGGATCCGATGGTCATCCCGTTGTTGACGATGCCAAATGCGTCGGCTGTGGTGCCTGCCAAAAAGCTTGCCCCAAAGATATTATTCAGGTCAAAACCCTGAGCGAAAAACTGATGGAATTCAACCAGGAGCATGGTGCTCTGGCACCATGTGCCCAGACCTGCCCTGCTGAAATCAATATCCCCAGATATATCAACCAGATTAAAGAGGGCAAGTATACCGAAGCCGTTGAAACCATACGCATGAGAAATCCCCTTCTTCTTTCCTGCGGAAGGGTATGTCCTCATCCCTGCGAAGATATGTGCAGAAGGGGTCTTGAGGATGAACCGGTTTCCATTAACCAGCTTAAACGCTTTGTTGCTGACTATGAAATGAACTCCGGTTCCCGGATTCCCATTACCTGCGCCCCTGATACCGATAAAAAGGTGGCTGTAGTTGGCGGCGGCCCTGCCGGACTTTCGTGTGCATTTTTCTTAAGGCGGCTGGGTCATCAGGTCGATATCTTTGATGCCATGCCAAAACTTGGCGGTATTATCAGATACGGCATCCCGGAGTACAGACTTCCTAAAAAGGTTCTGGATTGGGAGATCCAGGGTATTCTCGATTTAGGAATAAATGCCTTTACCCAAGTTAAATTCGGACAAGATTTTGGACTAAGCTCTTTGGTAGCGTCTGGATACAACGCCATTTTCATGGGAATTGGTGCCTGGGAGGATTATGCCCTCGGCATTGAAGGTGAAGACCTTGACGGATGTTATAAGGGAATTGACTGGCTCTCCCGATTTTCCAGCGGTCAGGAAATGAAATTAGGAAAAACCGCTGCCATCGTCGGTGGTGGAAACAGTGCCATTGACTGCGTCAGAACACTGAAGCGGCTGGGCCTTGAAAAAGTGTACATTGTTTACAGAAGAACCCGCAATGAAATGCCTGCCAATGAAGTGGAAATTGTTGCATCAGAACATGAAGGCATTGATTTTGTATTCCTTGCAGCCCCTACACGGGTCATTGGGGATGAAGACGGCAAGGTTAAAGGCCTTGAATACCTTCAGATGGAACTGGGTGAACCCGATGCATCCGGTAGAAGACGGCCGGTACCCATTGAAGGGTCTGAAACAGTACTGGACGTTGATATGGTCATCTCTGCCATTAGTCAGGCTCCGGATCCCTCTTTTAAGAATGATGATCCTACTCCGAAAATGAAAGAACTGGAATTGACCCGCTGGAACACCATTGATAACGATCCGGAAATCCTGCAATCTTCAATTCCATATATTTTCACTGCGGGTGATTCGGCAACCGGGCCTGCCCTTGTTGTTGACGCCATTGGCAGCGGAAGGCGTGCAGCCCGCTCCATTGATCTGTTCCTGAAGGGTAAACCCGTTGAACCGGTAGAAAAGTCCTTATTAGGAAAGAAAATTCCTGAATCCATTTTCGAAAAAGTTGACGGCATAATTCCCAGCAAGCGGGCTGAAATGCCTGAAATTCCGGTTGACCAAAGGCTTGATTCAATGATTGAAGTTGATCTGGTTCTGCCCGAAGAACAGGCGCTTGCCGAGGCTGATCGCTGTCTGAACTGCTGTCGGATCTGCTACAATCCTGATACACCATTCCCTATTGCCAAATAATCCGGTAAAAAGGGAAGATTAAACATACTACGGGTCTGGCCGTTTTTTCGGCAGACCCGTTTTATTTTAAATATGTAAAATAAACAGATATAGAATATTCCATGGCACAGGATCAGCCCCCGAAAAAAAACCCGGCGATGCCCTCCCCTAAAAAAAGCATTCTGATTTCAGCAGTATTCTGTTTGTTCATTTTAGCGGTAATCGGTGTTGCGATGCTTTGGATGTCCCGTTTTATTAAAGCACCGGCCGACACCCGTTCACAATCTGTTACCTTTACAGTCTCTTCAGGTCAACATTTAAACACCATAGCCAGAAACCTTAAAGGCCAGGGGTTAATTTCGAATCTTTCTGCCTTTAAATTTTATGTGCGCATAAAAAAGGCTGCCACCCGGATAAAGGCCGGTGAGTACGAAATGAACACCGGCATGAGCCCTAAAACCATTTTAAGCCTTCTCACTTCGGGTAAAAACAAACTATACCGGTTTACTGTTCCCGAAGGCAGAAACTTAAAAGAGATCGCCATCCTGGCCCGGGAAGCCGGTTTATGTTCGGCCAGGCATTTTTTATCTTTATGCAATGACCCTGAATTTATCAATCAATTGAACGTACCGGGTATGTCATTAGAGGGCTATCTCTTTCCGGAGACCTATTTTTTTTCAAAGGAGACGGACTGCAAGACCTTAATTACAACCATGGTATCCACTTTTAACAGAACATTTAATGATAGGTGGAAATCCAAGGCAAAAGAAATAGGCCTAAGTGTTCATGACGTTGTCATTCTTGCCTCAATCATTGAAAAGGAGACGGGGAATGCCAAAGAGAGGCCTCTCATCGCATCCGTATTCCATAACCGGTTGAAACGCAACATGCGCCTTGAAAGCGACCCAACCGTAATTTACGGCGTATCTGACTACGATGGAAGGATTCGATATAAGCATTTAAGGCGTGTCACACCTTATAACACATATAAAATAAATGGACTTCCAGCCGGTCCCATTGCAAACCCCGGCGCCAAATCCTTAGAAGCAGCCTTGTATCCGGCCCAGACAAACTACCTTTTCTTTGTGTCAAAAAACGACACCACGCATAAATTTTCAACCAATCTGAGAGACCATAACAAGGCCGTAAGAAAATACCAGCTTAACAAATAATTTAATTATCAAACCGTTTAAGATAAACCAGCACAGCACCGAATTTTGATTTTTTGCCGCCCTCCCATTTATAGGCAAGGACAACATTCTCCTTTTTCATCTCCTTAAGCAGATCCTCTACCACATGTGGAAGAACCGGACCGTCTTCGGAGTGAAGCCCTTTGCCCACAATAATTCGGAGGGTGAAAAAGCTCTGGACATGTTTGCTTGAGATAAAAGACCGGGCCTTGATCCGGGCGCCGATGGCAGTGAAGCCGTGAAGATCAAGATCAGCTTCAGGCGGCGGGTAGCGCTTGAGCCTTTTGTTCAGGGGCATGGGTTTGGGTACAGGGCTGTGATGACGATGATCTTTAAAAGAGGCTTCAAGCAAGGTCGAAAACGCCTCTTCCGGCTCAGGTGGAATTGGTTCCTGTCCTGGGGCTTTGCCGTTGCATAAGGTATCCGGGTCGATATCTTTTTTGATCCAGCCGTCATAATCATCCAGAAAGGGAAGGCCATGTTTATTGAGGTTCTTTTGAGATTCAACCGGCTTTTTTATCTTTTCCGGGTTTTCCTTTAAATTCTTTTCGCCATTTATTGAAAATGCATCTAGAAAATCTATATCTGATGCCAACCTAGGCAGATTATTTTTCCGCTTGATTTTTTGTTTATTTTTCCTGGTATTGTTCTTTGGCATAACTGCTATCTTACTTGAAAAACAAGCTGTTTTCAAGTTCCTGCCTTTGTTTGCCGAATTTGACTTTAATACACCTTCCTGCTATTGTCCCTGCATGAATACCGGCAAAATTGTTGAATATATAGACCAGCAAAAAATTATATCGGCGGTTATTTTAAGTCAGTCAAAAGGAAAGCTTCGGCTGCTTAATGAAAACAGCCGTGAAGTGAGCTTTTCTGAAAAAAGGCTGGCACATGTTTCTGATACCGGGCTGGATACGACACTTTCCAAAACAGCCCTGGTTTCCCATCTTAAACAGGTCGCCCAAAACCGCAAAAAACTGTC
>JAKSBO010001019.1 GCA_022361095.1 Desulfobacterales bacterium
CCTTTATCTGGTCCATTGCGGACGACTGCCTCAGGGACACCTATGTCCGGGGAAAATACCGGGATGTTATTTTACCCATGGTGGTCCTGCGCCCTCTTGACAGCCTGCTGGATGTCCTGGAAAAATTCACCTCACCCTATCTGAACCTCACCCCCCAGGAAAAGCCGGACCCGGCAGCGAGCAAGGTTGTGGCATGACAGCAAAGGATACCCCATGCCCGATGACAACCGCATTCAGATCTACCAGAGCCCGGACGGGGAAACCTGCGTGGATGTCCGGTTTGAACAGGACACGGTCCGGCTGACCCAGGCCCGGATGGTGGCGTTATTCGACCGGAATGTGTCTGTGATTTCACGCCATATAAAAAATGCACTCCGGGAAGGGGAAATCAGCGGAAAAAGCAATTTGCAACAAAACATAACAAAAATTTAACAACTTATTGGGACTTTAATAAAAAAGGATAATATATGCACCAGCATGGATACATCGGCCGCAAAATGCGGCTGCCCCAACTTAAGGCGCACCCGGCAATTATTATTGCAACCTTCGGCTCTTCGACCAAAGGCCAGGCCGCCATGGACGTTGTTGAAACCCAAATCGCCGAAAATTTTGCCGGCCATCAGATATACTGGGCCTATACATCCGAAATCATCCGCAGGAAAAGAGGGCTGCCAAGTCTTCTGGAGACCCTGGCCAAAGTAGAGTCTGACGGGTACCGCAAGGCCGTTGTTCAGCCCCTGCATGTTTTTCCCGGAACAGAGTACCAGCAGGTCCGGGAGTCTTCTTTATATTTTCCCGGGTTGCGGGTGATCGTGGGGGAAACCCTGTGCCACCGGTGGCGTTTTATCGAAGACGTCCTAAAAGAGGTATCAGGGGATTTTCTCATCGGGGAAGATCAGATCAACCTGCTTGCCCTGCACGGCACCCCTTTGGCCGCAGATCCGGTGAACACGATCTATATGGGCATCAATCATTTGGTCTCGGGTATGTATGACAATGTTTATGCGGCCACGGTTGAAGGGGTTCCCAACATCCAAAGCGTTGCCGGCCGGATCAAGAAAGACCATGCCCGGACACCGTTTACCCGGATTCGCCTCATCCCCATCATGTTTCTGGCCGGCATGCATGTACAAAAAGACCTTATGGGTGAAAAAGAGAGCTGGCGCACCATTTTCGAAGAGATGGGAATGGATGTGGACTGCCCCACCATCACCTGCGGGGCACAGGAATATTTCAAGGGCCTTGCATATAGAAAAGAATGCATCCAATTTTTCTGCCAAAGGCTTAAGCGGGCCCTTGATCTTATGGCGCACTACTAATGAAGGAAGCCCTATGAAGCACCTGTTCATCCCAGCCCTGGCTGCAGGTTTTTCAATCCTGTTATTCTGGGGTACCTGTCCGGCGGACACGTCCGGTCAACCGGCGCCTGTACCGTATAAAAAGGCGGTGCCTTTCGGGCTGATCACATCCCTTGAGTTATCAGAGGTCTCCGGCCTGGCGGTTTCCCGGAAAACACCCGGGCTGTTGTGGGCAATCAATGACAGTGGAAATCCCCCTGAAGTTTACGGCCTTTCCACCAAGGGCGCTTTGCTTAAAACATATAAAATTGGACGGGCTATGAACTGGGACTGGGAAGACCTTTCCGGATTTCGCTACAAGGGAGAAGACTTCCTTGTCATTGCGGATGTGGGAGACAACTGGTCAAACCGCCCTTTTAATACGCTTTATTGTGTGAAAGAACCGGCACCGGACAGCCGGAGCGGCGTGCTTCCGCTTGAATGGGCAATGACATTCAGATACGAAAACGGCCCCCTGGATTGTGAAGCCGTGGCTGTTGATGCGAAACACCAAAAAATTTACCTGCTGAGCAAGCGCACTGCCATACCTATCCTATATGAACTGCCCCTGGATATGCCCTGCAAAAAATCCATGTATACGGCCAGGGCTGTGGCAAGGATCAGATCCGGCTCCAGGCCCGACCCAAAAGGCCAAAAGCAAACCGTTGCAAACTTTCGGTCCCGGCCCACGGCCATGGATATCAGTGCCGGCGGAAACACCCTTTACATTCTGACCTACACGTACGCCTATATATATTCACGCGCCCCGGACAGGACATGGGATACGGCGTTTTCAAAGCCGCCCCTGCGGATCATCCTGCCGCCCCCCTCCAGAGCCATGGCCCAGCGGGAGGCCTTGGGGCTTGACCACACCAGTGGAAACATTTTTATTACATCGGAAAAAGCCCCGGCCCCCATCTATATGGCAGCGCCCATCTCCCCGCCGCCACACGGGTCCGACGAACAATAAACGTCCGGCAGCATGTGCAAACACCCGGCATTAAAACGGCCAGAAAACAGGAATTAAAAAGCCGGCCAAAACAATGACCAATATATTCAACGGCAAACCCAGCTTCATAAAATCTGAAAATCTGTATCCCCCGGGGCCATAGACCAAAAGATTTGTCTGGTATCCAATGGGGCTTGCATAGCAGGCACTTGCGCCAAAGCAGATGCCGATGATAAACGGCCGGGTATCAACGCCAAGTGACACCGCCGTAGATATGGCTATGGGAAGCAGGAGCACGGCTGTGGCATTATTGCTTAAAATATGGCTGCAGACACTGGTTAAAAAGATAAAGGCAAAAAGAATCATATGGGGCCCCATGCCGCTGAATAGATTTAAAAACGTTGCGGTATAGAGCTCGGTGGCGCCGGTTTTCTGCATGGCCAAGCCCAAAGCCAATGTCCCGACAATCAGGAGAAGCACTTCAGCCTGAAGGGATCTGTAGGCATCTTTCAGACTCAGGCAATGGGTAATAGTCATCAAAAAAACCCCGGTAAGGGCACAAATCATGATGTCGCTGAGCCCTAGAGTGGCTGCCAGCACAACAGCGGCAAAAATGCCGGAGGCAATCCCGGCCTTTTGCTTGAGCTGGGCGAGGTGTTTCTACTGTTACACGACAGTCATATCGCCCATATGGACCTGAAGCCGGATCAGGTGCTGCTGTTACCAGATCTTCAGACGAATACCTTCGCCGCCAAGCC
>JAKSBO010000937.1 GCA_022361095.1 Desulfobacterales bacterium
ATATGCTGGTGAGAAGCGGCGGGGTTGACATTATGATTGTGGATTCAGTGGCTGCCCTTGTGCCCCGGTCGGAAATCGAAGGCGAGATGGGCGACTCCCATATGGGACTGCAGGCAAGACTGATGTCCCAGGCCCTTCGTAAATTGACCGCCACCATCGGAAAAACCGCCACGACCCTTATTTTCATAAACCAGATCCGTATGAAGATCGGTGTGGTCTATGGCAACCCGGAGACCACCACCGGCGGTAATGCTTTGAAATTTTATTCTTCCATGCGCCTTGAGATTCGAAAAGCCGCAGCCATTAAAAGCGGCGAAGATGTACTCGGGTCCCGGACCAAGGTTAAGGTGGTAAAAAATAAACTGGCCCCCCCGTTTAAAAATGTGGAATTCGATTTGATGTACGGCGAGGGCATTTCCAGGACAGGCGATCTTCTGGACATGGGGGTTGAGCTGGATATTGTGAACAAAAGCGGGTCCTGGTATTCATTTGACAAAGAGCGCATCGGCCAGGGCCGGGAGAATGTGAAGGCCTTTTTAAAGGACAATCCCGATATTTTTGATGCCATTGAACTTAAAGTAAGAACCGAACTTGGAATTGCCGGACCGGAAGCACCCAAAACTGCACCCGACACCGGAAAGGACACTCAGCCGGAAGCCTAACATAGTATCTGGACGGGACCCCGTGTTTGGGCGATAAGTTGCCCAGATGCAAGGCGCATAAAAATTTATAACCGGAGCATACTCATGTATGTGAGGCGTGTAAATTTTTAAGCAACGCCGCAGGTGGGTGACGTATCGTTCAAACACTAAGCAAACCGGTATAGTTGAGCAGGAGCCAATACTATTATGACAGGTAATGAAGCCAGGAAAATTTTTCTCGAATATTTTAACAAACACAACCACCGCCATGTGCGTTCGTCATCCCTGGTGCCCCAGGATGATCCCACCCTGCTGTTTGTCAACGCCGGTATGGTGCAGTTTAAACGCGTTTTTACCGGTGACGAAAAACGTGACTACACAACCGCTGTCACCTCTCAGAAATGTGTACGTGCCGGGGGCAAGCATAACGATCTTGAAAATGTGGGATACACGGCGCGCCATCACACCTTTTTTGAGATGCTGGGTAACTTTTCCTTTGGCGAGTATTTCAAGGAACAGGCCATTGATTTTGCCTGGGATCTGCTCACCAACGGGTACGGGTTTGACGCTGACAAGCTTCATGTTTCCGTTTATAAAGATGATGACGAAGCCTTTGAGCTCTGGAATAAACAGGTCGGCGTACCTGCTGAGCGTATCTCCCGGTTAGGCGAGGCGGATAATTTCTGGGCAATGGGGGATACCGGCCCCTGCGGTCCCTGCTCAGAGATTCACATTGACCGGGGCAAAGCGTTCGGATGTGATGATCCCAACTGCGCTGTGGGCTGTGACTGCGACCGGTGGCTGGAGTTGTGGAACCTGGTATTCATGCAGTATGAAAGAAGCGAAGACGGCACCATGACGCCGCTGCCTAAACCCAGTATTGATACGGGTATGGGACTTGAGCGCATTATTTCCGTGCTCCAGGATGTGCCCACCAATTTTGATACAGACCTGTTTGTACCCATCATGGAACGGGTTGGGGAACTGGCCGGTAAAAAGCGGGGGGAATCCAAGGAGGTGGAAGTGGCCATGAAGGTCATTGCCGATCATTCAAGAGCATCCGCCTTTTTAATCTGTGACGGTGTGCTGCCTTCCAACGAGGGGCGCGGTTATGTGCTTCGCCGGATTATGCGCCGGGCCATCCGGTACGGCCGCAGCATCGGGCTGACCGAGCCGTTTTTGCACAAAACCGTTCAAACCGTGTTTTCCATTATGGATGAAGCCTATCCGGAGCTTAAAGAGTCTGCGGCGTTTATCCTTAACGTAGTAAAGAACGAAGAGGAAAAGTTTCTTGAAACCCTTGAAACCGGTATGAAGCTTTTGGAAGCAACCATTGAAGATCTTGGAAAGAACAATGGGAAAATCATTCCCGGAGGGGTGATTTTCAAGCTTTACGATACCTTTGGCTTCCCCGTGGACATTATCCAGGACCATGTCAAGGAGATGGGTATTGAACTGGATCTGGAGGGGTTTGATGCGGCCATGGCCGAACAGAAAGCAAGATCCAAGTCCAAAAAGAAGTTCGCCGGTGTGGGCGATGCGTATAAACCGTTGACTTCAACAGGCGTGAAAACCGTATTTAAGGGCTATGACGCCATTGAAATGCAAAGTGACCTGCTCATTGTGGTCAGAGATGATGCAGAAGTTGATACGGCGGGTGTTGGGGACGAAATTGAGGTGGTCACCCCGGAGACCGTATTTTACGCAGAGTCCGGCGGCCAGGCCGGGGACAAAGGTCTTTTTGAAAATGATTCTTGCGTAATCGAGATCACCGATACGGTTAAGGATCCTTCGGGGCTTTTTATCCACAAAGGTCAGGTGACCAGGGGAACCTGCAAAAAAGGCGATACATTCGCCCTTAAAGTGGATGCACAACTTCGCCGGACCACTGCGGCAAATCATTCAGCCACCCATATCCTGCATTCAGCCCTTCGCAAGGTTTTAGGCGACCATGTCAAGCAGTCCGGCTCCCTGGTAACCCCGGACAGGCTGCGGTTTGACTTTACCCATTTCAGCGCCGCCACCCCCGAAGAGCTTGCTGCCATTGAGACCGAAGTCAATACCCGCATCATGGAAAACCATGCGGTGGCCACAAAGGAGATGGATATGGATGAAGCGGTCCGGTCCGGCGCCACGGCCCTGTTTGAGGAAAAATACGGTGATGTGGTCCGGGTGGTTTCCTTGGGGGATTTCTCCCAGGAGCTGTGCGGCGGCACCCATACCCGTGCCACTGGCGACATCGGGTTGTTCCGCATCCTGTCCGAAGGCGGGATCGCCTCGGGTGTTCGCCGTATTGAAGCAATGACAGGGCTTGCTGCCCTTGAAAACGTTCATGAAGATCAGGCTGCCATGGAAAAAGCGGCAGGTATCTTGAAAAGCAGCAAAGGCGATATGGTGGATCGGCTTGAAACGGTGATGGCCGAGAAAAAAGCTGTGGAAAAGGAGCTGGCTGCACTCAAGGCCAAGATCGCGTCCAAATCCGTTGAAAATATCGACGATGATATCAAGGAGATAAACGGGGTCAACGTGCTGGCCAAACGTGTGGAAATTGAAAATCCCTCCCAGCTCCGGGATCTGGCAGACAAATTTAAAACCAAATTGGGATCAGGGGTGCTGTTACTGGGCGCTGAGTCCAACGGTAAGGCATTGCTTATTTCCATGGTCACAGAAGATTTGACCAAGACCTTTAAAGCAGGCAATATTGTCAAAACCGCTGCCGGTATTGTGGGCGGCGGCGGCGGCGGCCGGCCCGATATGGCCCAGGCCGGCGGCACAAAACCTGAATTCCTTGACAAAGCCCTGGAATCGGTGTTTGATTCGGTATCTAAATAAACATAGTTAAATAAAGCTTGGGGTGCGGGGTTTAAATCCGTGTACCCCAGGCCATAACATTTTCGCCACACATTACGGACGTTCCAATAGGGGAGGGCGTTTTATCCTGTGACCGCGTATTTTATCAGACGGCTCCTTTTAGTGATCCCCACCTTCATCGGCATCACCGTCATGGTGTTCACCATCACCCGTTTTGTGCCCGGCGGCCCCATTGAGCGTATCATTGCTGAAACCCGGGCCATGCAGATGGGTGAACACAACGGTCGCTCCAAAACCCAGGCAGGCCAGGGACAGCCGTTGTCCGAAGGCCAGATCAAAAAACTTGAAGCCTATTACGGATTTGACAAGCCCGTGCTTCAAAGCTATGGGATCTGGCTTTTAAAGGTTCTTAAAGGGGATCTGGGACGGTCCACCCGGTACCAGGATCCAGTATGGGAGATGATCAGGGAGCGCATCCCCATCTCCCTTTATTTCGGCATGTTGAGTATGGTGGTCATCTACGGCGTCTGTATCCCCTTGGGTGTTGCCAAGGCGGTACACCACAACAGTGGGTTTGATAATGTGACCTCCGGTATTATTTTCGCAGGCTATGCCATCCCGGGCTGGGTGGCCGGTGTCATTATGCTGGTGATTTTTGCTTCCCGCATGGACACCTTCCCCTTAGGGGGGCTTGCATCCGACTATTTCATCGATATGACGTTTTGGGAAAAAATAAAGGATGTGGCGTGGCATACCGTGCTGCCGCTTTCCTCCTATGTGATCGGTGCCTTTACCGTGATGACCCTTTTGATGAAAAATACGCTCATGGATAACCTGGCCGCCGACTATGTGCGCACGGCCATTGCCAAGGGCTTAAGCTTCAAACAGGCCATATTCCGTCATGCCCTTCGTAACAGCTTGATCCCCATTGCCACCAGTTTCGGCAGTAATGTTTCCATTCTTTTGATGGGATCATTTCTCATTGAAAAGGTATTTAATATCGACGGTATGGGGCTCTTAGGATATGAGTCTATTCTGGACCGGGACTACCCTGTGGTGTTGGGAATACTCGTGATTTCATCCCTGCTGTTTATGGTTGGAAATATTTTATCTGATCTGTGCGTCGCCATAGTCGACCCCCGGGTAAGATTTAAATAAGGATTACGATATGGCATTGTTGAACCCGGTGACAAAAGAACAGTTCAGGCGTTTTTGCAGTATCAAAAGAGGTTTCTGGTCCCTTATTATCATCCTGGTTTTGATCTTTGTCTCCGTTTTTGCCGAAGTGTTTATTAACTCCCGGGCCCTTCTGGTCTGTTACCGGGGCGAGTTTTATTTTCCAACCTACGCCGATATGATACCTGGAAAAACCTTTGACCTTGGGTATGCCTATGAGACCAATTACCGGGAGCTGAAACAAAAATTGGGCAGGGAAGGGGGGACAGGTTTTGTGATTATGCCGCCGGTGCCCTATAACCCTTACGAAAATGATCTGCGATTTAATGAATACCCCCCGTTTCCCCCCTCATTTTCCCTTCGGCACTTTCTGGGTACGGACAATGTGGGCCGGGATGTGCTGGCCCGCCTTGTGTACGGGTTTCGCACGGCCATTTTTTTTTCTTTAGGATTGCTGTTTCTTAACTATACCGTGGGGGTATCCCTGGGCTGTGCCATGGGGTATTTCGGCGGGAAATTTGATTTGTTTTTTCAGCGGGTCATTGAGATCTGGAGCAATATTCCGTTTTTGTATGTGATTATTATCGTCTCTTCCATTGTGGTGCCAAGCTTTATGATTCTGATGCTGATTATGGCGTTTTTCGGCTGGATCTCTATTACCTGGGTCATGCGAACCATGACATACCGGGAAAAGGAGCGCGAATATATTCTTGCGGTCCGATCCCTGGGGGCGTCGCACATGCGAATCATTTTCAGGCATATTATCCCCAACACCATTTCCGTAATCGTCACTTATGCACCTTTTGCCATTTCCGGTGGCATTGTGGCCTTGACCTCTCTGGACTATCTGGGGTTTGGTCTGCCGGCACCCACCCCCTCCTGGGGCGAGCTTTTATCCCAGGGCTGGCAGAACATGGAAGCCTGGTGGATATCTGCTGCTGTGGTGTCCGCCCTTGTGGTGACACTGATGACCGTCACATTCATCGGCGAGGGGATACGGGAAGCCTTTGATCCACGACGCCATACCGTATATGAATAGCCCGGTACTTTAGAAAAAATACCAGGCTTTTTTGTTCTTTTTAAATGGGAATGTTTACCAATCAGGATGAAAAATCATATCCCCTCTCTCCGTGGAGTGACTGGTCTAGGCCCCTGTATTCACTCTCTTCATCCAGTCTGAAGCCTACGGTTTTTTCCACAATGACACACAGGATAATGGTTGCGACGCCGGCAAGCAGGATCGTTGCGCCCAATCCTTTGAGCTGTACCAGCAACTGATCGAAAACCGTCCAGGTCCGGCCGGCTGCCTCGCTGGCCGATATCATCCAGGAATCGCGGATGAAAAAGCTGAGCAGAACAATCCCCAACCCGCTGCCTACGCCATGGATGCCAAAACAGTCCAGTGTATCATCATAGCCCAGTTTTATTTTGAGCTGAAGCGCATAAAAACAGACCGCGGTGGATGCCGCTCCTAAAAACAGGGCACCCAAGGGCTGGACAACTGCGGCCGCCGGCGTGATGACCACCAGACCGGCCAGGGTGCCGGATGCAAATCCAAGCGCGGACGCCTTTTTGTACATAATGCCTTCCATGCACAGCCAAACCAGCGCGCCGCTGGCGGCGGAAATCTGGGTCATGGTCAGGGCTCTGGCTGAATCCAGACCGCTCTGAAGGGTAGAGCCGGCATTAAAACCAAACCAGCCCACCCACAGCAAGCCTGCGCCAATGAGGGTCATGGTCAGGTTATTGGGCGGGGTGGCAATTCTGGGATGCCCCAGCCGGGGGCCAATATAGATAGCTGCCACCAGGGCACTGATGCCGGCCGATACATGGATGACCAATCCTCCGGCCAGGTCAATCACTCCGGATGCCCCGGCATTATACAGCCAGCCGTCTGATGCCCAAACCCAGTGGCAAATTGGCGTATACACCGCCAGAAACCACAGGGAAATAAACAGGATATATCCCCTTAAATAAACGCGTTCTGCCAGGGCTCCGCTGATCAGGGCCGGTGTGATGATGGCGAATTTCCCCTGGAACATGGCAATGAT
>JAKSBO010000466.1 GCA_022361095.1 Desulfobacterales bacterium
CCGACATCCTGGCAAACGGTCCGTTTCCATTGGAACTTCGATGCCACCACTGTAATTCCGTCTACCGGTTCAGCCAGGAAGAACTAACCAATGTTCTTAACTGAAAATACCGGCATTGTCGCGAATTTATCTGTCTGGATGGGTATCCCATGAGCCTGGGTTCAGACCAAATACAGTTCAAACATCAGTAGTCCCGGGAAGCGTAATGGTAAAGCAAGTCCCCTTTCCCCCGCGGCTTTCGACTTCAATGCGGCCGTTGTGGTACTGGACAATATGCTTCACAATGGCCAACCCCAGACCCGTGCCCCCCTGGTCCCGGCTTCTGCCTTTGTCCACCCGGTAAAACCGGTTGAATATTTTCGGCAGGTGTGTTGAGTCAATGCCCTGGCCCGTATCTTTAACCCGAATTTTAATATTGCCATCTTTGAGTGCTGCATCAATGGTAATGGATGTCCCCTCTCCGCTGTATTTTATGGCATTATCCACCAGATTATACACCGCCTGCTCGATCAGCGTGGGGTCCACCATACCGGCAATGGCGTCCGGGCAAAAAACGTCCATGGTGATTCCCCGGGCCTTGGCCCTGTCCGCGCAGAACTCGACAATTTTTTGGATTGAATCGGCCAAAGGATGCGTCTCAAGCTGGATATCGGTTCCTTTGAGGCGCTCCAGCCTGGATAGAGCCAAAAGATCATCAATCAAGCGGACCATGCGGTTAACGTTTTTTTCAATGATCCCCAGAAACCGGCTGTACTGGGCAGCCGACGTTTGATCCGGTGCACCGGAACCGTCCGCAGTCATTTGCAACAGGGTTTCAATAAACCCTTTGATCGTCGTTAAAGGGGTTTTTAGTTCATGGGAAACATTTGCCGCAAAATCCTTATGCATGGTTTCGAGCAGCCGAATCCGGGTAATGTCACGGAAAATGATCAGGGTGCCCATGCGCTTGCCATGGGTATCATACAAGACTGTTGAGTGGATATTAATCACCATGCGCTCATCTGCGTCAATGACAATATCTTCCTCTGCAGGTTCTTCGGTGGCAAGAGCTTTTTTAAAAAATTCCTGGAGATCATAATTTCTGGCAACCTCCAGCACATGCTTTTCTTTCAGGGTTTCGGACGGAAAGTCAAATATTTTTGCAGCAGCCTTATTGATGGTAATGATCTGTTCCTGGGCGTTAATGGCGATCACACCCTCTTCCATACTGGTGTGGATTGCTTCAAGCTCCCGGCTGTGTTTTTTGACATCCATGATCTTTTTATTCAATTCCAAAGCCATATAATTCATGGTTTTGGCCAGTTGGGACAACTCTTCGGTATCCGGATAAGAGAGCCGGTTGGTCAGATTTCCCTTGGAAAATTCCCGGGCACCTTGACGCATCTGCTCCACAGGCCTGGTGATGCGCCTTGATACAAGCAGACTTGCCAGCGCTGCAGCCAAGGTGGTCAACACCAGGACCAGGGCAATTGAATTGCGCATGCCTTCAACTTTGGAATCGATATGCGAAATGGAGATAGCTGTCCGGACCACAACGGGATCAGGCCGGTTTTCATCAACGGGAAGGGCAATATACATCATCTTCTTATCCAGGGTAGGACTATAGCGCACAGCCATCCCCTTTTTACCGGAAAATGCCGTCTTAATTTCAGGCCGTTCTCCATGGTTTTCCATGGTCTCCACCCGGGCCAAAGAGTCGCCGATCACCTCGCCTGAATGCAGAATAACCGTAATCCGGGTCTGAATTTTTTCGCCCATATGATTGCACAGGGCATCAATCTGCCGGGAAGACATTTTCTCTTCATACAAAGCATGGACAAGCTGATCCTGCATCAAAGATGCCCTGATCATCAGTTCTTGCTCGGCGGTTTCAAGAAAAAAATGTTTAAAATAACTGGTGGAGTACCAGGCTTCCACGGTCAAAGATAGAAGCGTAATAACAAGAAAGGATGGAAAAATCCGCCAGATAAGCTTTATTTTTTTACGATACATGGGGATATGTTGCCCAATTTTTTTTATTCATATGGTTGACGGGCAGGAAATGGGTGCGTGCCTATTCCTTAAAACGATACCCCACGCCCCTAACAGTTTCAATACAGGATGAATAGGCCCCCAGTTTTTTACGTAACCCGACAATAATAACATCAATGCTGCGCTCGGTCACCGCATAATTTTCACCGTGAATGGCATCCACAATCTGCCCCCGGGTAAACACCCAGCCCTTTTTTTCTGCCAGAAAGGAGAGCAGTTCAAATTCCGACAATGTCAGTTCAACAATTTTACCTTCAATGGTGACCCGGTGTTTGGCCCGATCAATAACCATATCCCCTTCTTGACGAACGCGGACCGGGGCGTCTACGTTATTTTTCTGACGGCGTCGCAAAATAGCACGAATCCGTGCCGTAAGCTCCCTTGGGCTGAAGGGCTTGGATATGTAATCATTGGCCCCAAGTTCCAGGCCGGTAATAATGTCGGATTCTTCACCCTTGGCTGTGAGCATTACAATTGGAATATCTGTAGTCGCATCGTTGTTTTTCAAATACCGGGTTACCTCAAGCCCGTCAATGCCGGGCAGCATGAGATCCAACACCATAAGATCAGGACCGGACTGCTTGGCAATTTTGATGGCCTCCTCACCGGTCATGGCCTGAAGAATATTGTAGCCTTCCCCCTTGAGATTAAATTTTATCAATTCAAGAATGTCTTCCTCATCATCAACAATTAATATGGTCTCTTTGGACATTTTTTATTTCCGTGTTACGTTATTGTTAAAATTCAAGAATGACGGATAATTTCACCTTCTATCAGGTAAATGACTTCCTCTGCAATATTTTTAGTGTGATCACCCACCCGTTCAATATGCCTTGAAATAAGATACATATTGATAATTTCCTCAACCTTTTCAGGACTTTTGCGTATGGCATCCTTCATGACATTGTAGGCTTCATTGCGCATATTATTGACCTCCTGGTCCATTTCCCTGACTTTATATGCAAGGGTGCCATCCAGGCTGACAAGGGCGTCCAGGCTGAGTTTAAGCATTTTTGCCGCCTGTTCGGCCATGGCGGTGTAATCATATTGAAACGAATTTGAATTTCGGCCGCTCTCTTTAAACCGCCTGGCAATATTGGCTGCATAATCTGCAATCCGTTCAAGGTCATTATTGATCTTTATAACAGCAGTAATCAGTCTCAGATCCGTAGCCACCGGATGATAAAGGGCAAGGGTTTTAAGACACTCCTCTTCGACTTCAACCTCCTGGGCATCCACCAGATAATCGGTTTCAATAATCTGGATGGCCTGGGCAAGATCGTTTGTTTTAACAGCATATATGGTTTTTTTGAACCGATCCTCCACCATGGCACCAAGGGATAAAATCTCCTTTTTGATCTTGTGCATGGCTCTTGTAAGCTGATTACTCATAAATATCCTTAATAATTTCAATATAAAATTTTCATAGGTTACCCAAGTAATTTCATATTTTGTGGCGGGTTGAGTATAGGTGTCAACAGACCAGCTCAGCCCGTGGCTGTTATTACAAAGATAACTAATGTTAGTTTTTTACCCTGAAATCATTAGATATTGGTTAGGATTGTATTAACGAGGAATTAATTTTTATATGACATAACCAATAAACGGCTAACTACGTTCATATTTTTTATAAATTGAGCAAGAGTACATCGTGTCTGACCGAAAAACCTGGCAATTTTCACCCGCCTTGTACGCGACAAAATTTACGGTTCCGGTCGGGCGCGGCATAGACCAGGCCGGCCCATGGCCGTTATTACACAATATATTTCTCAAGATAGAGGATATTGCCCTTTTCATTATAGCGGAAACGGTCAAAATAGGTTCGCATGATAATCATTCCCCTGCCGTGATCCGCCTCATCAGGCGCCACCGTACCCTGGACTTTCATCCACTCAAACCCGGGCCCCTGATCGGAAATCTTCATACGAAGGAACGGCTCCTGGCTTACGTCCAATTCCATGTAAACAAACTTGCTTGAATCGTATTTATTCCCATGGCGAACAGCATTTGCCATGGCCTCACGCATACCTAAATTCACTGCAAACAAATGGGGGAAAAACTTTGGCCCCTTGGACCTAAGAAAAAGAAGCACTGCTGCGCATGCCGTATCAATATGTCCCATGGCAGAAGAAAACCGTATGTGGACACGATCTTTCTCCTCTTTGATTTCATAAACATCCAGGATTTCAGACATCGTTACACCTCAATGCATAAAAGAACAATATCATCCTCGGGGACGGGCTCGCCGTTAAAAAGACGGGAAATCATTATGCCGGGGACATCGGCAAGATCAACATCGTCCAACCCATCAAGTATGTTTAAAAGCCCGTTCATCCCTGCCGGCCATGATATTTTCTTTTCTGTGGATTCCACCAGGCCGTCTGAATAAATAAAGAATCGATCCCCGTCATTTACTGTTATTGTTTTTATGCCGAATGTCGCATCGGCAAACATGCCCAGAATATCCCCCTGGACGTTGATGAAAAAAGGTTTTTTACCCTTTGGCATATAAACCACCGGGGGATGGCCTGCATGCACCAGGTTCATGACCCTGGTTCCGCGATTCAGATGCATGTAGCATGCGGTGAGATATTTTTCCCAGGGCAGAATTTCCACAAGCACGTCATTGATCATTTTCATGCTCTCCCTGGGCGAATACACCGGGGTGCAGTTCTGGGCCAGAAGCGCTTTGACCGACGCAGTCGCATACGAGGTTTCAATGTCATGCCCGGCGTAATCCGCCAGAAAATATCCGGTAATCTGATTTGAAATATTTA
>JAKSBO010001081.1 GCA_022361095.1 Desulfobacterales bacterium
CCCTCGAAATACTTAATATATTCATCCGGTTAAAATTTTATTGCGCCTCGAACTCAAACCAAAATTCTAATTATTAGAGGCCCCCTTAAGCCAGTGGTATTGGCTTCACCATATGACGCACGGTCGGTTTAATTGTAAACCACCATGACCTTAATGGTAATATATAAAAATTAAAATTGTATTAGAGTTTGATTGGAACTGAAATCAGCCGGAAAGATTGACAGGAAGCAAAGCTTAAAAGCGACAAATAAAATATGCCGGCCCGTTAAAGCCTGGGCCGGCATGATGGAAGACTTTTGTTCAGACACTATTTGGAATTATTTTTTGCCTCAATATCGTTGAGAAGTTGTGAAAAAGTATTTCGTCCAAGGAATTCACCGAACTGGGAGCGGTAATTATTGACCATACTCACCCCTTCAATGTTGATATCAAACACCAGCCAAGGGTCTGTATCCTGCCTGTACATCATATATGCAATGGGGATTTCAGTACCATCGGCGGTAATAATCTGGGTGTGAACTTTTGCGTATTCCCGATTTTTTTTCGCTTTTCTCTGCTCATTAAGGTAGACCACCTTTTCATTGGTGTAGGTCTCAAGCTTGGAAATGTAGGTATTTTCAATCAGACGCTGGAACCGGCCCGTAAAATCCTGCTTTTCCTCCGGGGTTCGTCCTCTCCAGTATTTACCTAGGCTGGACTGGGCCATGCGCCCAAAATCAAAACCACTCTGGACAATGTCACGGATTTTCTGCCGACGGACCTCTTTTTTCTCATTCCCTTTTAGTTGCGGTGTCTTAAGCACATCGAGAATCAGGTCAATTTTGACCTGAAGGGCCTGTGTTGCTGAAGAAGCCTCAATAGCCAAGGTCTGCTGGGTAAACACAAACATGGCAGAAAACATGAATGTAAAGAAAACCAGTGTTCTGATTATTTTCATCCGTCTTAATCCTTCAAATACTGCCTTTTTAATTCAAAATGCCGTTAATTTCCTGGAAAGCAAAAGGTGAAGATAAATTTTTTGCGCCCTGGCCTTTTGGATCTGCTTTGGGCTTATGGCCGGAGCCTGTAAAGGATGTGATTTGACCGTCCTTAAACTCAATCTGGTAGTTGGGACGAATTCCTTTGCCCGTAGTGCCGAAAAGCACCTTTGATTCTAAATCGCCTGCCATATTTTTCAAGACTTTTTCAAGAAAGTTTTTTGACAATTGTGCCACCCGGTCAATGTCCCATTCAATATTGTTTTTGACCCGGGATCCTGCACCCGATGATGCTGTCCCCTTGGTTTTTAATTTGGAAATCCTACTTTCCATGCCTTTGAGCTTCATTGCCAGATTTTTAACCGAACGCTCCTGGACATCCCCTGAAGCCTTGGGCCTTAACTCGTCAAGCTCACCAAATGCCTGGTCAAAGCAAGCTTTTGACTCATCCACCTCTTTTTGTTCTATAAGCTGGTCCATTTGTTCGCACAACCGGTTGATAGCCAGTCTTGATTCACGGAATTTAGTGGGTTCCATATTACCTCCTTCATGGTTAATGCAAACACTGATAACCGCCTGCTCTTGTCTGCCCCTCATTTTTTTGAGGTTATGGGGCACCGGAAACCGGCGGCAACATGCTGCAATTGATCCGTTATTGTTTCAATACTCTACACCGCCTGCATATATATTTCAAGAAACACCCCAATTTTGATACACAGATGTTTCTTTACATTCCTTTTCTTTGCCTTTATATTCTGCCCATGAAGTTCTACGCAGTGGCCAAGGGCCGTAAAACAGGTATATTCAATTCATGGCCCGAGGCCGAGCGTCAGGTCAAAGGATTTGCAGGAGCCAGATTCAAAAGCTTTAAGACAAAGCAGGAGGCTTTATCCTTTCTCAAGAACCCGTCCTGCACAAAGCGCGCGCCGTCAACGGAAAAATTTGCAAAGCCCCCAAAGAATAAAAACGGGCAGCACCAGCCGGTCAATTATGAATACCCGGAAAATGCCGTGATTGTGTATACGGACGGCGGGGCCATCGGCAACCCCGGTCCGGGTGGGTATGGCGTGGCCTTTGAAACTGGGGAAACATTTTCCGGCGGTTTTAATCTGACCACCAACAACCGCATGGAACTTCTGGCCGTTATTGTAGCCCTTGAATCTCTTGGGGGGGAGACCCGCCCCATCTGCCTGCATTCAGATTCCCGGTACGTGGTCAACGGTATTACCAAAAACTGGGCAAATGCATGGAAACGCAGGGGTTGGAAAAAATCCGACGGTTCTAAGGCCATGAATCCGGATTTATGGCAGCGCCTTCTGGATCTGCTGGAAGATCTTGATGTTCGGTTCATCTGGGTAAAAGGCCATGCAGGCAACCCCTTGAACGAAAAATGTGATCACCTTGCCAACTCAACAGCACATATGCCGGGGCTGCCTGACGACACAGGCTATCTAGTGTCCGCCCAAACAACACCCAAAACGTCACCAAAACAGTGAACGTATCCAGGAAAAAAATCCCGGTTTAGATGAATCAACACCTTTTGATTTCACCCCGGGGGAGATTGAATTTCTTCTATTGCTGCTGTCTTGAGGTTGAAGATGCTTGTTTTCAGGCTCTGATACCGTCTCTTGTTTTTCGTGGTAAACACCGGAAAAACTGCCTGATTTTTCGTCCAGGGAAGCCAGGATCTCCGCGACAACCGTTTCCTGAACTTCATTTTTGGACAATGGTGATCCTGATTCCCCGGCAATCCACGTGGATTCAAGCGGCGTAACACAACCATCGCCGGTTTTTCCAATACCCGCCATTGAGGCAACGGCATAGGCGTACTGAATCGATGCCGCAATATTTTTTTCCTCTTTCGGGGCCAGACCCGGATTCTGGTAAAATTCAATACCCCTGCAAACCCGGGAAGGGATGTGCCAGATCTGTAACACTCTTGATCCGATATTGGTATCTGCAGTGCCGAATTCATCCAATTCCACAGAATGGAGAGGTGCTTTTAACCGGGCCGCGGTTTGGATACATTTTGAAAATTCAAACGGATATAAAACCGCTAGAATCAATTTTCCAATACCATGAAGCAAGCCTGCAATATAAAGCTCACCCGGATTGACATTCATGCCCAGGTTCGGATGGCCCAGACGCCTTGCCGCAATGGCACAGGCCCAGGAAAAAGCCCAGTATTCCTGAATTTTAAATCCCTCTATGTCGGGAATTTTTGGGAACATTCGCTGGAAAAAATAGAAGTTCGCAGCATCGATGGTTTCTCGAAGTCCGAGCCGGACAATGGCTGACCGCAACGTGCAAACCTCATCGATACCCCTAAAATAGCTGGAATTTGCCATCTGAAGAATCAAGGACAAAAGCCCTGGATCCGAATCAATAATCTTTACGAAATCATCTATGTTTACTTGGACAATTGGTTTTCTGGCAATGGACATCAGTTTCGGCCCATTGGCCGGCATGGGAGGAATTTTAAATTTAGAATTTAGAATATCCAACGCGATGGCATTGGCAATGGTATCTTCTCCCTTTTTGTTTTCGTTAGCCGTCATACGCTGTCCTGTCCGATATAATTTAATCAATGAAAATATGATCCCAATGTGTATCCACAGAAAAACACAGAAAAGCTTCAGTTTCAAGAAGTTAAACGGTTCTATGGCAACTTGCTTGGGAAAACAGATTCAAAGCGGATATCGTAAAGGGCTGCCGGGAATCATCCCGGCAGCAGGAGAGGAGAGAGAAGGTGCCGCTGTCAAGCGGCTGCAACGTCCAGTGTTAAAAGATACACCAGATTTTTTTGAAGGGTTTTATAAAGAATATTGTCGGTACCGTAATGCTCGGAGACAATGGACATTGACTGCTCATAGGAGAGCAGCGCTTTATCCCATTCCCCTGACATGGTGTATAAATTCCCCATATTGTTTAAAAGCTTTGCCACAAGACACGCCTTATTCAACATACGGGTCAGATCCAGGGCTTGATTGATGTTTCTAAAGGCCGTATCAAACTTCCCTGCATTTCCGGCTGCCATGGCAGTCCGGTTCATAAAGCCGATGTCCTTGAGCATGGATCGCAAACATTTTTTTTGTTTAGGCGGCATTTATCACATCCTGTGTCCACTCATTGATATCTGACTCTTCAGGTTCTCCGTCAATTCTAAGGGACTCACACACAAGGGTGGCCCCCAGTTTTGCCAGGCGTTCCTCAAGGGCATCCACAGCGCCGCAGAAATATTCGTAGGATGAATCTCCGCATCCAAACACGGCGAATTTCTTACCTGTCAAATTTAAGTCCCCCGTCATATTTTCATAAAAAGGTTCAAAATCCTCCTGGAATTCGATTTCATCCTCGCCCCAGGTGGAACTGCCAAGCAGGTATAAATCAAACGCTTCGTTAAGGATATCCACACCAACATCAGATACATTGATCTTTTTTGTTGTGTAATCAGCGTTGGACAAATCCGTTGAAATGGTATCCGCAACAGATTCTGTATTTCCGGTTGTTGATCCGTAAATAATCAGTGCACTATTCATAAACCCTCCTAAATTTATAATTCAAGTCGTTTAGTATTAGGTATAACTAACTTATAGAAGCACAAAGCCATAGTGTCAAGTGTTTTTTAGGACAGGTTAATTTTTTTATTGAAAACTTACAAAAAGAAGGTACGGATCAAGCTGACCGGGCACCCGGTCAGCTCGGAATATTAAATCACACCTGCCAGCTCATGTTTCAGGGAACGGTTCATCAACCGTTCGACTGTTTTCTCCACAGGACTGTTCTCAAACAGGACGGAATAGACTTCAGCACAAATAGGCAGGTCAACATCGAGTTTTTTTGACATGTTATACACGGACCGGGTGGTTTTAACACCTTCAGCCACCATGCGCATTTCCGAAATAATATCATCCAGGCACTTACCCTGCCCGATCTGTTTGCCGACCGTGTAATTTCTACTCAGAAACCCGGTGCAGGTCAGCAATAGGTCACCAACCCCGGCCAACCCGGAAAGGGTTAAGGGGTCCGCCCCCAGGCGGGTGCCCAGACGATTCATTTCCGTCAGGCCCCGGGTGATCAGGGCTGCCCTGGGATTCAGCCCCAGATTCATCCCGTCACAGGCCCCTGCGGCAATGGCGATGACGTTTTTCATGGCCCCGCCGATCTGGGTACCGACAATATCATGGTTAACGTAGACCCGGAAATTCGGCGCAGAAAATACCTTCTGAATATATTCGGCCACCTCTTTTTTCTCTGCGGCCGCAGCCACCACAGTTGGTACGCCGGCAGCCACCTCTTTGGCAAAACTTGGGCCTGACAACACGCCGAAATTGTGGTTGGGCAAGAAATCAATAATTTCCATCAGAATATCGGTCATGGTCATGTGGGTTTTATTTTCAATACCCTTGGAGGCACTGACCAGAACCGTGCCCGGGGAGACAAACGGTTTCATCTGTGCGGCCACAGCCCGCATGCAATGGGACGGCACCACCATGAGCACAAGATCTTTTCCGGACACGGCCTTTTCAATATCATTGGTGGGGACAAGCTCCGGGGGCAGATTGAATCCGGGCAGAAAGGTTTTGTTTTCCCGGTGGCGGGTGATTTCCTCTTTTACCTCGGGTTCAAAGATCCAGTGATCCAGAGTAAACCCCTTATCCGCAAGCATTTTTGCAAGTGCTGTTCCCC
>JAKSBO010000784.1 GCA_022361095.1 Desulfobacterales bacterium
CAGCCGGGAGGCATTTTTCCCCAAACCCGAATGGCAGTACATGGTCCACAGAAGTGTGGAGGCCTCACGGGGGCTGGATGCAGACTCCGATCTTTTCAGTCCGGGCTATTTCAGCATCAATGTCAAGGGCGGCGACACGGTAAGCATTAAAGCCTGCGTGATGAATAAAGAGATCATGCCTGCCCCTCCGGACGGCCAAAAGATTCCCCTGCCCGGCCCGTTTCCTTCGACCGTCCCGTTTTCCCAGGCAGTCGAAGCAAGCCTTGATGCATTCATCGTGGACAGGGGAGAGGAAAAAAGCGTGGTGGCAGGTTATCCCTGGTTTCTGGACTGGGGGCGGGACAGCCTGATTTTCTGCCGATCCCTGATTGAGCTTGGCAGAACCCGGGATGCCCTTGCCATACTCTCCCTTTTTGGAAAATTTGAAAAGAACGGCACCCTGCCCAATATGATATGCGGCGACGATGCAAGAAACATAGAGACCTCGGATGCACCACTGTGGTTTTTTGCCTGCTGCCGGCAACTGGCCCAAACCTTAGGCAACGAGGCCGTGATGACCCAGGGCATCGGGCAACGCACCATGATCCAGGTACTCAAAGATATGGCCTCCGCCATGATCAACGGAACGCCCACCGGTGTCAAGGCAGATCCGGAGTCCATGCTGCTCTACAGCCCGGCCCATTTTACCTGGATGGATACCAATTTTCCGGCAGGCACCCCCCGCCAGGGATATCCCATTGAGATCCAGGCGCTGTGGTGTCATGCCCTTCAATTTTTATCCCAGGTTGATGATGCCGGCACCCAGGCGATATGGCAAAACCATGCCGACACGGTCAAACGCAACATCGTAAATCTGTTCTGGCGTAAAGAGGATGGTTTTTTCAGTGACTGCCTGCACTGCAGGGAACCGGTTGACGCCGGACATGCGATCCGGGATGACGCCCTGCGGCCCAATCAACTGCTGCTGATCACCCTAGGGGTGATCGACGACAGGAAAATCATGGCACGGGTGGTGGAAACCTGCCGGGAACTTTTAGTACCGGGAGGCATCAGAAGCCTTGCGGACCGGCCCCTGACCGTCCCGTTGTTCATTGAACGGGACGGCCGGCACCTGGTGAATCCCCATGCGCCCTATGCCGGGTATTACCAGGGTGATGAGGATACCCAAAGAAAACCGGCCTACCACAACGGCACAGCATGGACATGGCAGTTCCCGGTATTCTGCGAAGCCTGGGCCACAGCCTTTGGCCTCCCGGGTATCCCGGCGGCCCTGGCCTGGCTGGGCAGTGCCCTGCCGTTGATGCGCACGGGCGCGGCAGGTTTTATACCTGAAATTCTCGACGGCAATTTCCCGCATACACCCAGGGGATGCGACGCCCAGGCCTGGGGATGCAGTGAAATTGCCAGGGTTGCTCATAAATTGACCCGGATTCAAAATAGATAATAACAGCAGCAGACCTGGCATATAAACGGCCAGGCTTAACCCGCAACGCAGCAAGAGAGTAATTCAAGAACTTATTGAAATTTTTTTATAAAAAAACTATGTAAATATAAAGACATCCACCTGCATCTTGCACTTGGCCGGTTTTTCTTCAAGCACAGGTGTCTAATTTTTTACATGGAGTCAAGGCTTAAAAAATAGATAGCAGCTGTCTTTACAGATTGCAAAAATAACTAAAAGCATTCTCGGTATAGAAAATGCTTTATCACTCAAAATTAATTATTTGTGATCTGTCAGCCCCTACGGACAGACCCGAGAACATATCGGAACCCGGGAACTGGGAGGTGGATATGCCCAATAGACCAAGAATTCTTATAGTAACCCCTGAAGTCACCTACCTGCCCGAGGGTATCAGCCCCGGTGCCGATGATTACTCCGCCAAGGCCGGCGGTCTGGCAGATGTGTCGGCAGCACTGATTTCTGCGTTGTATGATTTAAGCTGCGATGTTCATGTGGCCATCCCCGACTATAGATCCATTTACCATGGCGACAATGAACCCAGGCACCACCGGGAGGTTGAAAAAATACGCCAGCGCCTGCATGAGGAACGAATTCATTTTGCCACGGACCGGGTATTTCTGTACAAAGACGGTGTCTATTCGGGCTATTCGGATAAAGACCTCAAGGTCTCCCTGGCGTTTCAACGGGAGGTGATCAACCATATCATCCCAAGGGTGAAGCCGGACATCATCCACTGCAATGACTGGATGACCGGACTGATGCCGGCCATGGCCAGGCGATACGAAATCCCGTGCCTGTTCACAATTCACAACATTCACACCATGACTGCCACCATGGCCACGATCGAGGACAGGGGTATTGATGCCGCAGCCTTCTGGCATTGGCTCTTCTTAAAGTATCCACCTTTTAACTACGAGGAGAGCCGGGACACCAACCCAGTGGATTTCCTGGTGTCAGGGGTCTTTTCCGCCCACTATGTGAACACGGTAAGCCCTACATTTTTGCGTGAAATCGTTGAAAACCGGCACTCATTTGTGGAACCTGAGCTTAGACAGGAACTGGCCTACAAATGGGAGGCCGGATGTGCCACAGGCATTTTAAATGCGCCTGAACCCGAATTCAACCCTGCCGTAGATGACATGGTCCAGTTTAATTACGGGCCCAAAAACCACCGGGCCCAGAAAAAGGATAATAAGATTTTTTTGCAAAAATCCGTGGGTCTTGAGATAAATCCCGACGCGCCTTTATTTTTCTGGCCCTCCAGGCTTGATCCTGTACAGAAGGGGTGTACCCTTTTGTCGGAAACCATGTATGATATTATTTCCCGTTACTGGGAGACAGGCATTCAGATTGTATCCGTGGCTGACGGGGCATGCCAAAGGCACTTCCACGATATTGTCAATTTCCATGGTCTGCACCGGCGCATCAGTATATGGGGATTCAACGAACATTTGTCCCATCAGGCCTTTGCAGCCAGTGATTTTATCCTTATGCCCTCTTCCTTTGAGCCATGCGGCCTGCCCCAGATGATCGGCGGCATTTACGGCAGTCTGCCCATTGTATTTAACACAGGCGGCCTGCACGACACGGTCAAACAACTGGATGCAGCGCATTCAACGGGCAATGGGTTTATCTTCAATGTTCATGATGCCCTGGGCCTGAACTGGGCCGTAGACCGTGCCATGGATTTTTTCCTTTCGGACCCGGATGAAAAAGAAGTTCAGATCCGCAGAATCATGACTGAATCCGTACTTGAATTTAACCACAGCAGATGCGCTGAAAGCTATATTGAACTCTATGAAAAAATGCTCAAAAGGCCGTTTTTGGTCTGATCCTTCATGGACAAATGATCCGTACCTGTCTATTTTTAAGCCCATTATCCGGGACAGGTTTGAAAACGCGTTGGCCAGGACAGCAGAGCTTAAGAACAAAAAATCCTGGGCCGAAATCGCCGACTATCATGAATTTTTCGGGCTGCACCGGGATAAAAAAGGCTGGGTGTTCAGGGAATGGGCGCCCAATGCAACCGATATGTTTATCCTTGCACCGGCCAATAACTGGGAACAATCTTCAGACTGGCGAGTAAAAGGCCCTGACCCCGAGGGGATATTTGAAGCCCGGTTCCCTGATCACTTTTTCCGCCATGAACAACTTTACCGGCTCAAAGTGGTTTGGGACGGCGGGGAGGGCGACCGTATTCCCACGGCAGCCACCCGGGTCATCCAGGACAGTGACACCCATATTTTCAATGCCCAGGTCTGGGCACCGGAAAAACCCTACCAGTGGCAGGCAGAAACCCCTGACCTCTCCGCGGAACCTGTTTTGATATATGAAGCCCATGCGGGCATGGCCCTGGAGGAAGGCAGGGTGGGCACCTGGCGGGAATTTGCAGATCACATCCTGCCCAAGGTCATTGACGCCGGGTACAATACCCTGCAAATGATGGCTGTCCAGGAGCATCCCTATTACGGCTCTTTCGGATACCATGTATCGTCCTTTTTTGCCCCCTCTTCCCGGTTCGGCACCCCGGATGATTTCAAATATCTGGTGGACAAAGCGCACCAGGCCGGCATCCGTGTGCTTATGGATATTGTACACTCCCACAGTGTAAAAAACGAGGTGGAGGGCCTGTCGCGGTTTGACGGTTCTCTGTACCAGTTTTTCCATGACCAGGGCAAAGGGGACCATACGCTGTGGGATTCCCGGTGTTTTGACTACGGCAAACGCCAGGTTGTGCATTTCCTGCTCTCCAACCTGAGATATTTTCTTGAACAGTTCCGGGTGGACGGATTCCGGTTTGACGGCATAACCTCCATGCTGTTTGCCGATCACGGATTAGGGCGGGCTTTTACGGGGTACCAGGACTATTATGGCGGGGATGTGGACGAGGATGCCTTAAGTTATCTTTATGCCGCCAATGACCTGGTACACGAGATTCGTCCCGACGCAGTAACCATCGCAGAAGATGTGAGCGGATATCCCGGGCTTGCGGCACCGGCAAAGCTATGCGGCACAGGCTTTGACTTCAGGTTTGCCATGGGGGTTCCTGATTACTGGATCAAGCTGCTTAAGGAGGTCCGGGACGAAGCATGGCACATGGGAGGGTTGTGTTATGAACTGACCCGGCACCGGGACGAGGAGCACACGATCAGTTACGTGGAGTGCCATGATCAGGCCCTGGTAGGGGATAAGACCATCATGATGCATCTGATGGGCAAAGGAATCTATGATTCCATGGAAAAATCCAACACAAGCATCACCACCCACCGGGCCGTGGCCCTTCATAAAATGATCCGCCTTGTCACCCTGTCCTGTGCCCACAAAGGGTATCTCAATTTCATGGGCAACGAGTTCGGTCATCCGGAATGGATTGATTTTCCATCCCCGGCCAACGGTTATTCCTACCACCATGCCAGACGTTTATGGTCCCTGAAATATGACAAAAATCTCTATTTTCAGGATCTGTTCGCCTTTGACAAACAGATGATTGCCCTGGCAAAGCAAACGCAATTGTTTACATGGGACAATCCAACAATTTTGCATATCCACGAAGATGACAAAATTCTGGCATTTGAGCGGTCCGAACTCATTTTTATCTTTAACTTTCATCCGGAACAATCTTTTTGTGACTACCTGATTCATGCACCGGCAGGCAAATATGAGATGAGCCTGGACACCGATGAATCCCGTTTCGGGGGATTCGGGCGCCTGGCACCGGACCAGGCACATTTTACCAGGACTTTAGGCGATGTTTCTGAAGGCCGCCATGCCCTGAGCCTTTACCTGCCCAGTCGCTGTGCCCTGGTGCTGTCCCGGGTTTAACCCGATCTTTCATTTTACCGCGAAGATCACAAAGGGCACGAAGTTTCACGTTCAGATTTCTTCGTGGCCCTAGTGGTTAAAAAACAGCCTCACCCAGGAAAAGAACGAATTCCCCATATATCGTCCGCATATTCCTGAATGGACCGGTCACTGGAAAAGAACCCGGTGCGGGCAATATTTTTCAGCGACATGGAGAGCCATTTGTTTTGGTCCTTGTAATCATTGCCGATTTTTAACTGGGTTTCAACATAAGCCCTGAAATCGGCCAGGTGAAGATAATGCTCCCGGTTGCCCATAAGCTGGCTGTAAATCGGTTTAAAAATACCGGGTTCGTCGGGACAAAACCGACCGGAAAAAATCGCTTTAAGCACCCGTTTCAGGTCCGGATCATTATCGCAAAAGGTTTTGGGTTCATAATTGGGGCGAAGCGCCTCCACTTCGTCCACGGTGAGGCCGAAAATATAGATGTTCTTATCACCCACCTGTTCCGCAATCTCTATATTGGCCCCGTCCAGCGTGCCAATGGTCAATGCGCCGTTCATGGCAAATTTCATATTGCCGGTTCCCGAAGCTTCCATGCCTGCGGTGGAGATCTGCTCACTGACGTCGGCAGCCGGAATAATCTTTTCGGCCAGGGTTACCCGGTAATCCGGCAGAAAAACCACCTTGATCATGTCATGAATATCCGGATCCTTATTGATCACATTGGCAACCGAATGGATCAATTTGATGATCAGTTTGGCAAAATGATATCCGGGCGCGGCCTTGCCGGAAAAAATAAAGGTCCGGGGGTGCCCGATATCTTTACCGTCCTCCTTGATGGAGAGATAGAGGTGGATAATATGAATGACATTGAGCAATTGGCGCTTGTATTCATGGATCCGTTTGGCCTGGATGTGAAAAATGGAATGGGGATCCACGGTTAAATACAATTTCTGACGGATTAACGCCGCTAAAGTCTCTTTGTTCGCCCGTTTGATCTCTCCCAACCGATCCAGGAACCCCGGATCATTTTCAAAGGTTTCCAGCTCCCAAATCCGCGATAAATCCCCCACCCACCGCCGGCCGATGGCTTCGGTGATAAACGCGGCAAGGCCTGGATTGCAGGCGGCAATCCAGCGCCTGGGAGAGACCCCGTTGGTCTTGTTGTTGAATCTTTCAGGCCACAGCCTGTAAAATTCAGGAACAAGCTGTGTTTTGACCAGATCGGAGTGGACCTTTGCCACCCCGTTTACCGAATGGCTGCCGATGATGGCAAGATTGGCCATGCGCACCTGTTTGACAGGTCCTTCCTGGATGATGGACATCTTTGCAATGCTTTCCGTCGTAACGTCATTATCACCCACGG
>JAKSBO010000734.1 GCA_022361095.1 Desulfobacterales bacterium
CACCATCCATGCCCATCCCACCCTGGCTGAGATTATGGGAGAGGTGTCGTTGAAAATATTGGGCACGCCGCTGCATTCTTAGTTTAACATGAGGATATAAAATGGAAAACCAATGGGACTTCAATCAAGTCATAGACAGGAGCAGTACAGGGTCGGTAAAATGGTCACCCTCTGTTCTGGAACAAAATTTCGGCAAAGGCCGGGGAAACCTGCTGCCGCTATGGGTGGCGGATATGGATTTTGCATGTCCCGATGTGATCTACGATGCCATGGAAAAGCGCCTGTCCCACAGAATTTTCGGGTACAGCCTGAACGACAGCCAACATAACGGCGCGCTGATTGACTGGTTTGAACGTCGACATGGATGGCAGATCCAGGAGAATTCAATTGTCAATACGCCGGGAATCGTACCGGCGGTACACTACTTGATTCAGTGCTTTACCAAACCCGGTGACGGGGTTTTGATTCAGCCGCCGGTGTACTATCCCTTTGCACGGGCCATTCTTGCCAATGGCAGGCATGTGGTTGAAAATCCCTTGGTACTGAAAAATCTGCGTTATGATATGGATTTTAAAGATCTTGAAGAAAAAACCCGTGATCCAAGGGTAAAACTTGCCGTTTTGTGCTCTCCACACAATCCCGTTGGACGGGTCTGGCAGCGTGACGAGCTTGAACGGTTTGGGGAGATTTGCCTGAAAAACAATGTCCTGGTTTTTGCCGATGAAATACATTGTGACCTGGTTATGCCCGGATTTAAACATACCAGTTACCAATCCATCAGTGCTGAATTGACCCAAGGCTCCATTGCTGGGGTTGCAGCTTCTAAAACGTTTAACCTGGCCGGACTGGCCCATTCCTGCCTGGTCATCTCCAATGAAACATATCGCCATGAAATAGGCAGTTTTTTTAACTGCCTTGGCTTTAATTCAACAGGCACCTCCAATCTGTTTGGTGCCATTGCGGCCCGGGCGGCCTATGAAGGCGGGGAACCCTGGCTGATAGATCTGATCCGTTATATTTATGATAATTTTTTGTATCTTAAAAAAAGGATTGAAAAAGAACTGCCGGGTGTTCGGGTGTTTGACCTCCAAGCCACCTATCTGCCGTGGATTGATTTTAATCCTTTGGGGTTGTCACAGAAAAAAATCATTGAAATCATGGAGGAAAAAGCTGGTATTGCCCTGGATCACGGCAATTGGTTCGGGTTAAACGGGGCCGGGTTTGAGCGGATAAATATTGCCTGCCCAAGAAAGATGTTGTCTAGAGCGGCAGACGCAATAATTTGCGCATTCATCCCTTTTTGCAAATAAAGACAATGCCTAACTGATGGGCGGATTCACATCGAATTCGCTCATTTTATACAACAAGGTCTTATAGGACACCTTTAAAATTTTTGCGGCTTTGGAGCGGTTCCATCCCACTTTTTCAAGCACAAAAATGATCACCTCTTTTTCAACTTTGTCCGAGGCAAGTTTTTTTATCTTTTTCAAAGAGATGTCTTCAAACAATTTTTCAGAACTTGTGGAGAGGTCAACAAATTCTGAAATAATCCTCAATCGCTGGTTGCCGGGGTCGTTCTCAAGTTGATATTCAGGCGAATACATGCCGGAACCGGCCAATGGTCCCTGGGCGGTATTTTCCGAAGACGATGTGCCGGTGGTGTATGTATTATTGGGTAACTCTTCAAAAATTTTATCCCAGGAATTGAGTACCATCTGTTTTTTAATACAATTTTGCAACTGGCGCACATTGCCGGGCCAGTGATAACGGCAAAGCCTTTCCAAGGTATGTTTATCCGGCCTTTCCACCGGGGTTTTCGGGTTTTCCTGCAAGTATTTTTTATAGTAGTATTCAATGAGCGCCGGAATATCTTCAGGACGTTCGCGAAGGGGCGGAATGTCTATTTTGATAATATTAAGCCGGTAAAAAAGATCTTCTCTAAAGGTTTTGTTTTTTATATTTTCTTCAAGACACTGGTTGGTTGCCGCAATAACCCATACATCTGTTTTATAATCCTGGTCTGATCCCAGGGGAGAAAACTCGCCGCTCTGGAGTACGTGAAGCATTTTTGACTGAAGGCTGAGGGGCATATCCCCGATTTCGTCGAGAAAAAGAACACCTTTGTCTGCAGTCAGAAATTTTCCGTAGCGCTTTTTGTGCGCCCCGGTAAAAGCGCCCTTTTCATACCCGTAAAGTTCTGATTCCAGAAGGGTTTCAGGCAGGGCGGCACAGTTAATCTGGACGAAATTTTTTTGGGACCGGTTCGATTCGGCATGCAGGCTTCGGGCAACCACCCCCTTTCCAACACCGGTTTCACCGGTGATCAGGATATTTAGACAGGTTTGGGCTACATGGTTGATCAATTCCTTTATTTTCAGCATAGAGCTGGAGACGCCTATCAGCGGGGTTGGTGAAGTCATAATAGGATAACGCTCTCTTTTCTTAATCTTCTTTAAGGTCTATCAGTTCTGCAACTTTACGTTCAATTTTAAACAGGTCAACGGGTTTAAAAATAACAATATCAGCCTGGGCTTCGGAGGCAAGAGCCCCGGGATGATCTCCATACCCGGTCATGGCAATGGTTTTAAGATCGGGATATTCATTTTTTACAATGGAAATCAATCCGACACCACTGATGTTGGGCATGACAAGGTCAGTAATCAGGCAATGGAAATAATCGGGTTTATCCCGAAGAATTTTTAAAGCGGCAAATCCGTCCACCGCTGTCTTAACCTCATACCCAAGAGAGTTAAAAAATTCATAAAAGGTGGACAAAATATCTTCGTTATCGTCCACAATCAGAAGTCGAGCCGGATTTTCCATATCAGCCTCTTTGTCAATGAAAATGATTAGTCTTTATGTCCATATCTCAATTTTCTTCAAATATGCAAGAAAAAAAAGATAGGTATGAAAAAAAATATCCAAGTCATAAAGCAATTCCCCCTAAATGACATATGGTTTTAACTGCCTTGCCTTAATATAAAATTCATATTATAAATTTGATTCTGCACTTGGGCCTGAAAAAATTCAGGTATCAGACAGAAACGTTCTGCTGTTTTGAATCTACATAGTAACAAGGAAATTTAATGAAAAAATCAATTATCAGGGGCTCAGGCTTCTTTGTACCGCCCCATATTGTCACCAATGAGGATCTGACCCAATTTATGGACACGTCCGATGAATGGATACGGCAACGCACCGGTATCCACCAGCGGCACTGGGTCACCGAGGAAGATATGTATGGTGCATCGGACTTAGGCACCCACGCCGCCCGCATGGCACTGGACAAAGCAGGTTGGGGCCCCGAAGATCTGGATTTTATCATTTTTGCCACGTTAAGTCCGGATATTATGTTCCCGGGAGGCGGATGTCTTCTGGCCCGGAACCTGGAGCTTAATGCCACCCCGGCCCTTGATATCCGCCAGCAATGCACCGGATTTTTGTACGGATTTGCCACAGCGGATTCCTATATCAAATCAGGACTGGCCTCAAAAATTCTTTTGGTCGGTGCTGAAGTGCATTCCACAGGACTTGATAAATCCACCCGGGGGCGCGATGTAACGGTGATTTTCGGTGATGGTGCCGCCGCCTTATGCATAGAAGCGGTTGATACGGATGAAAACGTAGGCCTGATTGCATCGGCCCTGCATGCAGACGGACACTTTGCAGAGGCCCTGAAAACCGAACTGCCTGCCTCCAATCTTATAAAACGGCTGCCGGATGGTATTTCCACAGATGACCCCCGGTATTTCCCGTTCATGGACGGCCCTGGCATATTTAAAAAAGCAGTGCGTATGCTGCCCAAAGTCACCAAGGAGGCGCTGGAAAAAGCAGGCCTGGCATTGTCTGATGTTGATCTCATCATTCCCCATCAGGCCAATAAGCGCATTAACCAGGCCTATGGCCAGTTTCTTAAACTGCCCGAAGATAAAATTTTCCACAATATTGAGAAATACGGCAATACCACGGCCGCCAGCATTCCCCTGGCTCTTCATGAAGCCATTGAAACCGGCCGTATCGGTAAGTCAGGTGATGTTGTTCTCTTTACCGGTCTTGGTGCGGGGCTCACCTGGGGGGCATCCATTTATATATTCCCCTGATTTGCTCTATTTTGCTTTTGCGCGTTCTTCATCTTGCTCCTGGCCCATTCATCGGCTGGAGCAAGAGCACGATTCGGATTAAGAGTAAAAATCTCAAGTCATTTTCCAAACAAAAGATCCAGGTAGAAATTATCCGTTTTTGAGGCACAGGCAAACGTATATGACGGATCCTGGTTTTTTGCGGCCATTTCCTTGCGAATATCCCCGGCCATGACCTTGCCCAGCTCCACACCAAATTGGTCAAAGGGATTAACCCCGAGAATAAACCCTTCAAGAACGGTTCTGGCCTCATAAAAGGAGAGAAGCATACCAACGCTTTGGGGCTTAAGGTCATCAATGGTGATTATTGTTGAGGGCCGGTTGCCGTCAAAATTCTTGGCCTTGTCCTTGCAGCTGCGGCCCAGTGCAAGGGCACCGGCCTGGGCCAGAAGATTTGCCCACAGTTCCTGGTGGTTGGTCACCCCTTTGGACACTGCCTGAAGACCGTCATAGCCCGGCTGTTTTACGCCGATGAAGTCGATGGGAAACGCTTTTCCCTGGTGGGCCAGCTGGAAAAAAGAGTGCTGGGCATTGGTGCCGGGCTCCCCGAAAATTATAGTGCCGGCCGGTTGGTTTAAAATTTGTCCTTCCGGGGAAACTGATTTGCCTAAACTTTCCATATACAACTGCTGGACATGGGGGCTGAGCCGGGCCAGCCTTGATGCATAGGGAATAATGGCCTGGGCCGGATATCCCATATACAAGGTATTCCAAATGGAGATCAAGGCCGCAGTTAAGGCAATATTGCTCTCCGGAGGACTTTCCAGCACGTGGGTGTCCATTATTTTGCAGCCGTCCAGAAAACGTTTAAAAACATCATAGCCAAGCGCAAGACTTAAAGGCAGCCCGCCCACTGCCGAGGAGACCGAATATCTGCCGCCAATGAAATCAAACATATGAAAGGATGAAAGAACCGGGGTACCGGGGTCATCCCCCGGACTTCCCTGGGCCGTGATGGTAATCATGTGATCTTCGGGGCAGATCCCCTGGTCTTTGAGCCATGTACCGACCTGGTTGAGGTTGGCCATGGTTTCGGTGGTGGTATAGGATTTTGAAATCACTATCCACAGGGTGGTCTCTTTGTTGATACGTTCAATGATCCGGGCAAAATTATCAATATCCACGTTGGGCAGAAA
>JAKSBO010001165.1 GCA_022361095.1 Desulfobacterales bacterium
GACCAAAGACACGGACAAAATGGGCCTTGCCCGGATGATGGTGGGCAAGGATGTGGCCCTGACCATGAACCGGGAAAAGCTGCCCAAAGGCGACCCCGTGCTCAATGTCCAAAATATCCATGTAACCGGAGACAAAGGCCTTACCGCAGTTAAAGACGTCTCCTTTGATGTGTATAAAAATGAGATATTTGGGGTGGCCGGCGTGGCCGGGAACGGACAGCGGGAACTGGCCGAAGCCATCACAGGTATCCGGGCTATTGATTCAGGCAGGGTCAAGATCAACAGCCGGGACATTACCAATCTGTCCCCCAAAAAGATATATGACAACGGGGTATCCCATGTCCCCGAGGAACGCATCCGGTTCGGCATTGCGCCGGGCCTTTTTTTGTATGACAATGCCATTTTAAAACAGCATCATCTTAAAAAATTTTCAAAACGGTATTTTCTTAAATACGATAGTATTAAGTTACACGCAAAATCCATTATCACAGAATTCCGGGTGGCCACACACTCCATTAACAACCAGATCAGGAATCTTTCCGGCGGAAACATCCAGAAATTGATCCTTGGCCGGGAAATCAGCGAGCAGCCCCAGTTGCTGGTGGCATCTCACCCCACCTACGGGCTTGATGTGGGCGCCACCCAGTTCCTGCGTGAGCATCTGCTCAAACTATGCAGTCAGGGCAGTTCCGTGCTCCTGTTTTCAGAGGATCTGGATGAAATTTTTGAGTTGTGCGACCGCGTGGCCGTAATTTTCGAAGGTGAGTTTATGGGCATTCTGGATACCGATGATGAACAGGTCAGCGATATCGGACTGATGATGGCCGGCTCAAAACGCATTGACACAAAACCGGTCAAATCACAGATTGCAACTTAGAAAAAACGGCGACGATATTAATATGATACGGATTACCACAAGCGACCGCTACAATATTACCCCTATAAGATCCTTTATGACCAATGCCGCCTCCCTTGGCGCAGGCGTTCTGGCCGTCAGCCTCATTTTTATAGCCGCAGGCGTCAACCCCTTGTATGCGGTCTCCCAGATATTTATTGAATCCTTTGGATCTGTATACGGCATCAAGGAGACCATCACCAAGGCCATTCC
>JAKSBO010000751.1 GCA_022361095.1 Desulfobacterales bacterium
CGTCTTGCCAAAAAACATAATCGTTCTGTAACCGCACACTGCATCAAAGCGCACGCATGGATGTTCGATGTATTGAAAACAGAAGGCGTCCCCGATGCAGGTCTTATGCTGCATGGTTTTGGTGGCTCCGCCGAAGTTGCAAAGCAGCTCGCAAACCTCGGTGTATACCTCTCTTTTGCAGGTAACGTCCTTGATCCAAAACGCAAAAAAGCTCGTGAAGCAATCAAAGTTGTTCCCGAAGATCGTCTCATGCTCGAAACCGATTCGCCTTACATGATTCCGCCTGATGAATATGTGCAATTCGGCGAGGATCCGGATGGTAAGTCCCGTAATGAGCCTGCCAATCTCGCGCAAGTCCTCCCCGGTGTCGCCGATATCCTTGGCGTCTCCGCTGAAGACCTTTCCGATCAACTCATGGATAACGCAAAAACCTTCTTTAAAGGTTGGATCAGATAAGCCACATCGCAAATTTGCAATACGCATACAGCCTTTGATTAGAAGTTGGTGGATTGGTAAAATGTAAAAGGAAAAGAGAGAGCCCGCAGTTTATGCTGCGGGTTTTTTCTTGCGCGTTATCTGACCTCTTAATCTTTTGTTTTGTTATCACGCCTTACTCTCTTCCTCATTAAAACACTTCATTATCGGCTTATTTTCTAGGGAAGATCATCGCAAATCACATCGCTCAAAGTGACGATTTTCTCGTTAGGCGGGCAAAGGGGTATCGGGGTTTGTCGTACAAGCTAGATGCTTGAGCGACAAGTTTGGTTGGGAGAACATAACATTGATTCATATGCGTTACTGTGCATCTTTCCGTTTAGCAGCAAGTCGCATCAGCTTGCTTGCTCTACTTTTATTAACCCTCCTTTTGCTTTCGGGATGCGGTTTCAATCATCGTGTCAATCCATCTTTCTCACTTGACTATGAGGATGCCAAAAAGCAACTCATCGAAATGTCGCAACGCCCCACAGAACTCAAAAGACCCGTTATCGTACTCGGCGGCTGGGGCGATCCCGGCTTTGTTGCCGCATCAATTACCAAACGCATGAAACTTGCAACTGGCGACGACCGCGTTATCGCCGTCAACTACTTCGGCACATCAGGCTTCAACGAATCCGCCCGAAAAACCATCAAAATGGTCGAGAAATACTTCCCCTCCGATGACCCGCTAGAGACCGTCGAAGTTGATGTCATCGGCTTCTCTATGGGCGGCCTCGTTGGACGTTATGCTGCCATGCCCGTCACCGAAACA
>JAKSBO010000821.1 GCA_022361095.1 Desulfobacterales bacterium
AGTAACTTACCCAGACTTTCATATAAAAAAACATTTAAACAGCCGCCGACCGCCGGCCCAGAAGCCCAGGGCCGGCGGTTGCCTGCCAGATCTTCCATAGCCTAACAAGGAGAGGGTTGTATGTGAACGCCTGCTGAATTATACTCACCGGAATCATTAAGGAGAGAACATGGCAGAAAAACGTCTCCGGGTTGCACTGATCGGGTGCGGCCGGATTGCGGCCAAACATATCATGGCCATAACAAAAAAGAACAGCGGCCTTTTGCTCTGTGCCGTGGCAGACACATCCCCTAAACCCCTTGACAAACTGTTCCATGCCTGCAAACTGCCGGACAAAAAAAAGCATCACATAAAAAAGACCGTAAAACCATATACGGATTTTACCCGGATGCTTGAAACGGAAAAACCGGACATCACCTCAATAACCGCGCCTTCAGGACTGCACTACGCCATGGCAAAAGCGGCGCTGCTCAGCGGATCTCATATTCTGCTTGAAAAGCCCATGAGTATGGGCGCAAGCCAGGCCAAAGCGCTGCTTGAAATTTGTGAACAAAAAAACAGGCAAATTGCCATGGGCCATGTTTTTCGTTATTTTCCCATTGTCGGCAATCTGCAAAAGGATATTGCTGCCGGCCGGTTCGGTAAACTCAGCCACGGATCAATGGTTGTACGCTGGGGCCATGATCAATCATATTACGGCCAAAGCGCCTGGCGCGGCACATGGGCAAACGACGGCGGGGTGCTGATGAACCAGTGTGTTCACGCCATTGATCTTATATGCTGGCTGATGAACAGTCAGGCTGTGGCGGCAAATGCAATGCTTGGGAAACGCTTTCATGACATGGAGGCAGAAGATCTGGCTTTAGGGACACTCCAGCTTGAAAACGGCGCACTCTGCCACCTCGAAGGGACAACCAACACACCGTCCTGGGACCACCAGGCCTCCTTTTACCTACTTGGAGAGAAAGGAGAGGTTCGTATGGGAATTCGCCGGGGCAGGCCATATTTTAATATCAGGATCAACGGTAAAAAGAAAACCTTCGAATACGTTATAAGGGAGCTCCGGTTAAGGGGACTTTCCGGCCTGTTCGCCCTGGCAAATCCCCATGCCGCAATATATGCAGATCTAAGAGATGCGGTTCTCAACGATAAAGCGCCCATTGCCGATGCAAAATCAGGTATGCGCTCTGTTGAATGTGTTCTTGCGCTGTACCTGTCGGCAAAGAAAAAAAAA
>JAKSBO010000020.1 GCA_022361095.1 Desulfobacterales bacterium
AATATCTGCCAGGTACTTGTAATGAATCCGGTCGGATCCGTTGACACCGGCAAGTATCCATGGACCGTCCTTGACTTGAAAGACAATTGTTTTTATCAGGTTGACGGTGAGATGGGGCACGATCGCCCTGGCCTGTTCCACAGTGACCACCGGGTCATGGTGGTGAAGTTTGAACTCCACCTTGCTTTGGTTCAAAAGGGATTGCACCTTTTCAAATACCATTTTGCGTTTTACATCCTTGCTTTTCAATGTGTTGCCGGTCCCGTAAATTCGGACAGAAGCCAAGCGTAGCCGGGTGTTGTTTCCAGATCAATAAATGTATTGGTGCTCAGCCGAAAACCGTAAATTTTCCCCAGGCACTATTTAAATAGTACTCATTTTTATCTACAATGCGCAACCAACCGATAAAATGACTTAAAGGACACACGCTATGTTTGATTACCCCTTATACCTAAACCGGCTTATGGCAGGAGAACCGGTCAGCAACCCGTTTCTGGATTTTTTACAGATAAAGGTTGAAGCGGTTGAAAACGGATACGCCCGGTTCAGCATGGAAATCCGGCCCGAATTTATCCAGGGCGCGGGCATCATGCAGGGCGGCCTAGGCATTGCCTTATCCAGTGAAGCCGCGGCCCATGCGGTGATGAGCACTTTGGCGCCCGGTGAAAATCTGACAACCATTGAACTGAAAAACAACTTTCTTTCCATGGCGTCCAAGGGCCGTCTGACCGCCGAAGCTACGGTGTTTAAACGGGGCCGGACCCTTGTTTTTGTGGACACCACAGTCAAGGATGACACAGGAAAATATATTTCAAAAAGCAGTGCGACCTTGATGGTGATTCCGCCCCCAAAAAATAAAAAAGACCGTACCTGAAAAAGTATCAGGTACGGCCCAAGGCGGTTTTTACGGTTTGATTTCATGAAACAAATTTTTGTCGCCAAAAATTTTGGCTTTTCCGGCATACTGGTCCGAGGAAATTTTCAACACCTGTTTAATTTCCTCTTTGTTTTCATAGGTCTTTTTTACCTTTCCCGGGGAACCGACAACAAGGGAATATGGCGGAATAACTGCTTTTTCCAGGACCACCGCGCCCGCGGCAACAACAGATCCGGTGCCGATGACGGCATGATTCATCACAGTGGCCCCCATACCGATCATACAGTCGTCTTCAATGGTGCAGCCATGCAGACAGCACTGATGGCCGACGGTGACGCCGTTGCCCACCGTTAAAGGAACCCCCTCATCCGCATGGCACATGGACAGATCCTGGATATTTGTCCGCTCACCAATGGTGATTGTGGCCGTATCCCCCCGGATGACCGTTTGAAACCAGACCGAGGCGTCCCGGGCGATATGCACATCACCAATGATTTGAGCCGTTGGCGCAACAAACACGGAATCATGAATTTCAGGGCGGATATTTTTAAATGCGTATAAAGTCATCATCTCTCCTTGTAATCATTTGATTGGATTTGCTATGTTCAGGGCTTATATTTATAATTAATCAGACTTATACCTGCCGTTTCAAAAGTACAACCCAGAAAAGGAAAAATTATGTCAAAAGAATATGATGTGGCAATTATCGGGGCAGGCACTGCCGGACTGACAGCCCAGGAAGAGGTGGTCAAGCATACGGATAACTACGTGCTTATTGATGACGGTCCTTTGGGCACCACCTGTGCACGGGTGGGGTGTATGCCGTCCAAGGCACTGATTGCCGTGGCCGATGACTTTCACAAGTGCGGTTTTTTTGATGAATACGGCATTAACGGCGCCAAAGGCCTGGCCCCGGATCATAAAAAAATCATGGCACGGGTCCGGGCCATGCGGGATGAATTTTCAGGGGGCGTAATCCGGGAAATGTCCGGGTTCATGGATAAGGTGATCCGGAAAAGGGCCAGGTTTATAGATGCCAACACCCTGGACTTAGGCGATGAAACCATCCGGGCCAAACGCATCATCATCGCCACCGGGTCAAAACCGTTTATACCTGAGCCCTGGCTGCCGTTCAAAGAATTTATAATTGATACGGATCAGTTCTTTGAACTTGAAACCCTGCCCCGGACCATGGCCGTGTTTGGTTTGGGGGTCATCGGCATTGAGCTTGGCCAGGCCCTGCATCGCATAGGGGTTGAAGTCACCGCCGTCACCCGCCGTAAAACCGCCGGGGGGCTTACCGATCCCAAACTTGAAGAATATGCCTTTGATCATTTTTCCAAAGAGATGAAAATTGCCCTTGGTACCGCTCAGATTTTTGCCAAAACCAAAACCGGCCTTGAAGTGGGTGCCGGCACCAAACGCTGGACCGTGGACCGGGTGCTGATCGCCACGGGCAGGCGGCCGGTGCTCCAGGGGTTAAACCTTGAAAACTTAAAACTTGACATGGATGCCAAAGGGATGCCGGTCTTTGACCGGGAAACCCTGCAGGTGGGGAATCTGCCCGTATTCCTGGCCGGAGATGTGAACGGCCTTAAACCCATTCTCCATGAAGCAGCCGATGACGGCACCATCGCCGGTTACAACGCCTGCGCCGGAACCGTGGCCCGTTTCAAAAAACGCGTACCGCTGCAGATCACCTTTTCTTCACCGGATATCGCCATTGCAGGACTGTCCCACAAGGCCCTGACGGAAAAAGGCATTGATTACGTCCTGGGCGAGGCCTCCTGGGAAGAACTGGGCCGGGCCAGGATGATGCTCGGCAAAGCCGCCGGGCGAGCCCGGATTTATGCCGAGCCCCAAAAGGGACGGCTGCTGGGTGCAGAAATTATGGCGCCGGGCGGTGAACACATGGCCCACCTTTTAGCCTGGGCCATGGGAGCCAACCTGACACTCAAAGAGATCCTGAGCATGCCCTTTTACCACCCTGTGCCTGAGGAAGCGCTTTTGGATGCTTTTTTTCAGATCGCTGAACAAATCAGTGAGCCTTTACCCTCGCCAATCCTGGAAAAATCCGAGGGCGGCTCCCATGGGAAATAAAAAAGACCCGCTCAACCTGTTTTTGTCTGATGCCCGCTCCAGGGCCCGGACCCAAGAGATTGATATGCTGGTATTCGGCAATGAAGCGGCGGATCTGGATTCGGTGGTTTCTGCCATTGGACTGGCCTGGGTCCTGGGAAACGGCAGCAAGCCCTGTCGCGCCCTCCCCCTAATTCCCACCAAACGAGACGATTTCCGCCTGAAAAC
>JAKSBO010000591.1 GCA_022361095.1 Desulfobacterales bacterium
CATCCTTGTTGCATGTGTCATAATCGATTTCAAACAGGGGCATTGTTTTATTATCCTTATTGGGCAAAAGATTTTATTGTTTAGGCCATCGTTATGTTAAGGTTGATTGTTAACAAAAATTGATCATTGAATAAACAGCCAAAAGTTGATCTTACATATGGTCACCCATATTAATTGCCAGGCATAATCCACAACAAAGTTTTAAAAATCTGAGTAACTTATCCAGATTTTCTTATAAAACAGCCACGGGCTGGCCTGACATATCATCTGCCAGGTACAGCCCACAACAAATATTTAAAGATCTTAGCATCTTACCCAGACTTTCTTATAAAAATAAAAAGAATTTTCCTGTTTTAATTTTACATAAAAAGATTTGTTCTGCTACAATGATTCTTATCACATGGACCTTTTTTGACCCTGTAAATTTTAATATCCGGAGGTGTCAACATGAAAGCCATCCAGGCGGAATATAATGAGGCATCAAAAGAAATCACCATCAAAAAAGATGCAAAGGCTGAAGACTGGGTGTCGGTATGCCGTCGGTTTAACGATGATGTTTCCAGGATCTGCGATGTTACCGATATGGAAGAATATACCGGGCTTTTTGAGTGTTTTGATGACCAAAACAACACATACTATTACCTGGTAAAAGAAGACAAGGCGCTTCACCGGATGAAGCGTCGGCACTTTTACAAAAATCTGGGGATTGATTAATATGGAAAATATAGAAGAGAATATCAAGCTCGCTGCTGAAGTTGTTAAAAATGCCGATGCCCTTTTTATAACCGCCGGTGCCGGTATGGGCGTTGATTCCGGACTGCCGGATTTCAGGGGAAATTCAGGCTTTTGGAAAGCTTATCCGCCCATAGCAAAACTGGGAAAATCCTTCAGTGAGATGGCAGACCCCGTCTGGTTTCACAAACAGCCCGAAATCGCCTGGGCTTTTTATGGGCACAGGTTGAATCTTTATCTTGAAACCATCCCCCACGAAGGTTTTTCACGGTTGCTTGAGCTGGGAAAAAAGAAGCAACACGGATATTTTGTATTCACCTCAAATGTTGACGGACAGTTCCAAAAGGCCGGTTTTGACGATGCATTGATTGAAGAATGCCATGGCTCTATCCACCATCTTCAATGCACCGAGCCATGTTCCAACGACATCTGGGAGGTGGGAGAACAAACAGTCAATGTGGATATCGAGGCGTTTGTGGCAACCGGCAAACTGCCTAAATGCAGAAATTGCGGAAAACTGGCACGCCCCAATATTTTAATGTTCGGGGACTGGAACTGGATATCGAACCGCACCGGTGAACAGGGACAGCGATTGCAAACATGGCTGCAAAGGGTCAATGATGCCAATGCAAAATTAGCCATTATCGAAATGGGCGCAGGTCTTGCCGTGCCTACCGTGCGGTTGACATCCCAGCGAGCCGGCAACAGCATAAATGCAACGCTGATACGCATTAACCCAAGGGATTACGACGTACCCCAAGGTGCGATCGGCATACCGCTTGGTGCCAAGGAAGGCGTAGACAGGATTTTATCTTGATGTTTTGATTTTCGGCTGAAAAAGTTTAACCACGGAAGACACGGAGGATAAAATTCCGTGTATTCCGTGGTTTAAATCATAGTTTGTTATGTCTGCCGGTTCAGTCCGTGGCTGTTATAGAAAGATTGCCAGGATAAAGTAGCAGACCGGCAGAATGTATAACCCCCCGCGTATCATGGCAGAATATTTTTGTCGTCTTGTAAACACCACAATACATAAGCCGACAAATACGGCCGCCCCCCTGAACCCCATGGAAAGATAGCTCCAGTGTAAAATTGTTGTACTGAAGCCCGCCATTACAACGCCGCCTGACAGAATGAGGACCGCAAGTGTGCACAGCCTGACGATGGCCAGGCTGTGCACCGGCTCTTTTTTGAACAGGTGCCGAATACCATCCATATAAACGTTGGTCGTCACCCCAAGCACAAGGCCCGCACCGGTGCCCAATACGGCAAGCAGCAGCACGGCAGAACAGAAAGCAGCAAGTGCCGGGGGCAGGGTGTATTGAAAGAAAAAGGGCAATGCCTGGGCACTTTGGCCTTCAAGTTCAGGGCAGTTGGCCCGGAGAAAAAGCCCCACAATAATACCTAAAATGCCTATGGGAGGAATGACGATGGCGGTAAGAAATGCACCATTCCTGGCCTCTTTTATTGTTTTAGCCGAAAAGATGGCCTGCAGGTATATCTGGGTGGATAAGACGCCGGTGACCATGGAGACAATATCAATGGTCGTTGGACCAAAGCCATTGGAAAAAAAGTTTAGAAAATCCGTATCTTTGGGAAGTTGAGATAAAATGTTGCCCAGCCCCTGTCCTTTGACCAGTGCAATAACAGTGCATATGATCATGATGGCGTACAGCAGGAAAAATTTGATTTTCCCCACCATGCCTGCACCGGAAATTCCGCCTGAAATAACAAAAAAGCCCATGAGTACCATGGTAATCAGCAAAGAGACCGGCAGCGGAAAGTGAAATACGGAGGTCAAAATGGCCATGGCCGCCAGGTACTGGGCAATAATGTGGATAAACATGCCGCAGGAATTGAGCATGGAGCAGTAATATTGAAACGTGGTGCCAAAGTATTTGCCAAGCAGTTCGGAAACGGTTGTGACCTGCTCCCGCCTTAATGCTGTTGCAAAAAAGCATCCCAAAATAAAACAGGAGATACCGCTTCCCAGGGTAAAAATCCAGGCGCTGATGCCGTGATCATAGGCCGATTGAACTGTCCCGATGGTGGATACGCCGCCGACAAGCGTGCCGATGATTACCCAGGAGACCTGGGTGGCGGAAAGGGATCTGCCTGCCACGGAAAAGTCTGAGCCGCTGACCATGCGTCTTTGATTTTTCAAAACCAGGGCGCCGAAAAGAACAAATGCGCCGACAAATACCACTGCGTATGTTAACTGTCCCAACTCAATTTCCCTCAATACCGCAGCCCCTTTAAACCGGGCCTGGTTTGAAAATTTTAAAAAAGCAGTTCTACGCCGGATCAACACATAAAGCAATGGAAGAATCGGATTTTAAATTTTATTTTTATTGCGATAATTTGTCCTTTCCTATTTAATGTTTTTTGCGTTTATATTGAATTTTACAATTATATGCGCAAAATGAAATCAGCACCTGGGTAAAAGAGACCGGCGTCATAATAGGAAGACCGATATAGCCAAAGGCTTTTCAGAGGCAGATTCGATTTTTCACTTTGTGACCCTGGTGATGCCGGTTGCATTTTCATCGTCAAGGCTTCGCATGAACGAAGTGATGAATCGCCTGACGAAAACACGTGGGCCAGATTCATAACGCCCGGCATTCTCAGTTCAAGGTTGGGGCTATATTTCAGGCCCTTGAGCATCTGTTCAACTTTTGTTATATCTTGCTTGGCAAAAAGCAACGTCCTATCTGTTTGTCTGTAAACTTGAGGAAGTTATATGCTAAAATTACGCGACATCTATATCGGCCCGAAATTGGTCTCTCTATTCATTTTTACCGGGATTATTCCACTCTGTATCGCAGGTTTTTTCAGCAGTCGAATCGCAATGGATGCACTGATGGAAAAATCGTTCAATCAGTTGATCACTGTTCAGGAACTCAGGAGAAGTGAACTCCAGAATACGTTCAGAGATCAATACACATCCATCCGGATGATTGCCCGGAACCCCCAAACCATTAAATTTATTGACGACCTGGTTTCCAATCAAGGCAAATACAGTGGCGGGCAGCATGTGGATTCGGAACAACAGACAAACTCTTACATCCGGTATCTCAAGAAATTCAGTAAAATGAGCGGCTACAAAGATTTTATCGTAGTTGACGCACAAAGCGAGAACGTGTTGCTAAGTACTGAAGGAAAAACCCACAGGAGTGCTGACTTATCAAGTGGTGAGTTCAAGCAGTCCGGCCTTGCAAAAGCATTTCAAAAAGTTGTCGAATCCGAAAAGGGGATCGTTGAGGATTTCGCACCTTATGAACCTTCGGGGGGGATCCAGAGTGCTTTTTACGGTGAACCGGTTTTTGATTCACAAAAGAGATTAATTGCAGTGATTGTTGTTCAACTGCCTCCTTCCTTTTTAACAAATATCATTGAATCAAGAAAAGGAATGGGGCGGACGGGTGAATCTTATATCGTCGGCTGGAGCAAAAGAAACAAGCGGTTTGAGTTCAGGACGGATCTTCGGACCATGGGAGACGGCAAATATGTTACCGGTTTTGTTCTGGACAATTTGAATTACTGGAAAGACGCGGTAAAGTATGGCGTCAAGGGAAACCACGGTACGTATATTGACAGTGCAGGAAAAGAAGTTCTCGTCGCTTACAACCGTCTGGATGTCAACGGGGTTGAATGGTATCTGATCTCTAAAATTGATAAATTTGAGGTCGAATCCCCGGTTCGAGCGATTATTATAAACGGGCTGGTCATTTCCTCGGTCTTAATTATTTTAATTGGTGTTGCCGCATTCATCATGGCTAGGAAATTTACCAGGCCGATTATCGAGGGGATGGAATTTGCGCAGGCCATTTCAGAAGGAAATTTTGAAAAGAAAATTGAATTGGATCAAAAGGATGAGCTTGGGCAACTGGCTGATGCTTTGAATCGGATGGCAAGAGATCTTTATGAAATCGACTGGCTGAAAAACGGAAAAGAAGGGTTGAATAATGCCATGCGCGGCGAACATGACGATCACTCGCTTGCACAGCAATTTATCTCTTTTATCGTCAAACACCTTAATGCCCAGATCGGTGCGGTGTATCAGTGCAACGGAAGCGATTTAAAACTGATCGGCAGCTACGCATTTACGGACCGAAAAGGTAATTTTAACCATATTAAAATCGGTGAAGGTATGGTGGGTCAGGCAGCCGCAGAGAGAGAAATGATCAATTTTACGGATGTGGAGGATGATGCACCCAAGATCAATTACGGCGCAGGCGAACGGCCGGCACTGCATTATTTGATTGTCCCGCTGCTTTATCAAGAAGAGCTTTTAGGGGTATTCCTGGTGGGGGCCGTCAATCGGTTTACCACCCTGCAGCTTGATTTCATCAAACAAAATACGGATAATACCGCTATCCGCATGAATACTGTAAGATCCCAGCAGACGATTAAAGAATTATATGAACAAGCCCAAGAGCAACAGGCTGAACTGGAATTAAAAAACAAAAAACTGGAAGCGCAGACC
>JAKSBO010000931.1 GCA_022361095.1 Desulfobacterales bacterium
ATGCGGGACAGGGAAACCATGGAGATCGGTTTGTCTGCAGCAGAAACCGGGCACCTGGTGCTTTCCACCCTCCATACCGTTGATGCCGGCCAGACCATTAACCGTATTCTGGGCATGTTTGAACAGGAGGAACAGGCCCAGGTCCGGGCCAGGCTCGCGGATACCATCCGGTACATTGTCTGCCAGCGCCTTTTGCCCCGGTCTGCAGGCGGCCGGGTGGCAGCCCTGGAAATCATGGGAATGAATCTGCGAATTAACGATATTATCCTGAACGGTGAATCGGAAGGCAAAACCATGCATGAAGTCATTACCGCCTCAACAGCATTCGGCATGCAGACCTTTGACCAACATATCCTGGATCTGTACAAGGCCGGTATTATCACCGAAGAAACCGCCTTTTCCTATTGTTCACAAAAAAGTGTACTGTCCCAGGGCATGGATATCCTCAAACGGGAAAAGGGCGAAAAAACCTCTGCCATTGAAGGCCTGACCATTGACTGGAAAGAAAAAACCGATACCGAAGAGACCGGGGAGGAACCATCATGATATCCCAATGCCCCCACTGCAATCAGGCCCTGAAATTTTCCCAGCCCCAGATGGAGAAGTTCAAACAGGCATTAACCAGGCTCCCCGAAGGACGGAACTTGAAATTCGGCTGCCCCAGGTGCCGGACCCCCATAGAGGTCAATAAGGACGGGGGCTTGGCCGAAAAGGCAAAGGTGCCGCATAATCAGGCTGCCCAGCCAGTCAGCCCGCCGGAAGCGCCGGATATTGCCTGGCTGGCTTCGGACATTGAAGAAGAGGAAGCGCTTGTGGATGATGTCCCCACTGCCATGATTCTAATCAATGACCCGGCCGTCCGGCGGCAGGTTTCAGATGTGCTGGAAGAAAGAAACCTCCAGGTCCACTGGCCCGAAAATGTGGATGACGCCATCTCCGGCCAACGGTTTAAAACCTTTGATGTGGTTGTATATTCCGCAGAATACGAAGACGGACCGGCAGACACCCATGATTTTCATAAATTTATGGCCGGTATGAGCATGAAACGGCGGCGAAATATTTTTTATGTGCTGGTGGGCAGCGAATTCAGAACCCTTTACGACCTTGAGGCACTGACCTTAAGTGCGAACCTGGTGGTCAACACCCGGGAACTTTCCTATTTTGCCAAAGTGTTTCAAAAGGGGGTGAAAGGATATGAAAGCCTGTTGGGGCCTTATATTTCCATGCTTAAACAGTACGGTAAAAGCTGAGCAATCTGCCGACATTTTCATAACATGGCAACAACAATCCATTGCATCTGTCAGAGAAACCTGTTGTCTGAGGTCATGGTTTGGGCTTTGACCTGATTTTTTTCCAGCCATCCCGACCGGACATGCTCAATTTTGGCATCAAATCCAGGCACATAAGGCTTAATGTCAATAAGCGGTGTGTTGTTCAAAACATCAATATCCAGAATATCAAGGGTATTTTCTTTTCTTCCGGCCAGGCGGACGATGGACAGCCCGATGGGATTGGGACGCCGGGGGGCCCGGGTGGAAAACAGCCCCCGTGGTTTAGTATCCATAAAAGGGGTGAGCATAAGGTCAAACCCCTTTGACTGGTGAAAATGGTAGAGCAGGATAAGATGGGAGAATCCGTCAATGTCTGACAGGCCTTGTCCATACTCCGGGTGGATGATAATCCGGCCCTGAACATCTTTAGCGCCGGTGGGCTGAATCGGCATGCCTTCCCGGTCTTCAAACGGTGTCTGTATCGTGCCGATGTAAGTTATTTGCATATAGGGCCCCTTTATGACTCTGTAAGTTTTATTTTATAATAATACGGGCTGACATAAAAAGAAACAATGGCGGTTGGGCGTAAGGCCCAAGTTCAAAAGAAACCCTTCCATATGGTTTGCCTTTTCATCCGCCTTTTTCGGTGGGTCAATGGGCACATATGTTTAATGTGCGCCCATTGACACGCCTTGAATACAAACGAAAATTCTAAATCATATTTTGGAATGTTTTATTCCGGTCATGGGCCTTACGAGGAACTTTGATCTCTTCTGCAGCATGCTGCCAGCCCAATCAGACCAAAGCCCAAAAAAATCAGGGCACCGGGTAAGGGGACCGGTGCCACATTGCCGGATGCCACAAGCAGGGCCTGATGATATCTGGTTGGATCTGAGCCGGTAAGCAGGGGCTTATCCGTAGCCCTTGTGACAATTACCGTCAGGCTTAAAAACGAATCCCATTCAACAGAACTTATTTCCGTGTTCCCATTCAATCCGCTCCAGAAAAACCCCTTCAAAAGCCCCACCCATTCATCCATAGGGCTGAAAGACTGTTCATATAACGTACCTAAAAAATCAACTAATTGATCATTATGTGGAATTTCCCAGGTCCCGGTGATGAAATTGGTCAATATATTCGCCAATGCGTTTGCGCCGTACCAACTGATACCACTGGTCAGGTCCCATTCTCCATTGGCCTGATCCCAGGTGTACCCTGACGTGTCCAGATACCAGGTCAGGTCCTCGTCGTTGTCGTAATAGAAATTGTTGCCATGATCAACGATTGCAGCCTCTGCACTTTCAATAAGGCCCAGAAAGAAGATACCGATTAACAAAGCATAAATTTTTTTCATTTGTCTTTCTCTTTATATAAGTCGCTGATAGGCTGTCAGACTCTAAAAACAGCAAAAATCATGCCTTATACTAGAAAAAAACAAGCAATTGTTTTTATGCGTTTTTAAGGAGGGAACATCTATTTCTTTAGCCAGAATCTATAGAATAAATGCCATATTCACCAACCTTTTTGTTATAATTATGAACATTTTTTACATATTTTATAAGAAAACTTAACCTGGGCGTTACAATATAAAACTATTTTGAGTGACCCCTAAGCATCAAAAATCACGCTGCAATACCCTACAAAATCGTCAGCAGGTTGTAACGGATCAAAACTTGACGCGTAGTCAAGGCAGATACCTTTAACTGCGCCCATTTTTTTTGCCGCAGCCGCAGCCGCACATGCGGCCCCGGCACAGCACATATTCTGGCGTGACAGTCCCTGGTGAACAATCTGCTTTTCATCCATGGCTGTTAACGCCTCAATGGCCGCCGTGTCATTCTCCTTTGACACCCAATCAAACGCAGCCAGGCCGGCACCTGCCGGTTCAAATCCAAATCGCGGGCCGTAATGGGTCATATCCGTGGAGCCTACCACAGCCAGGGAGCGGCCCAGATCTTTTGCAGCCTCAACCACAGCCGCGCCCAAGGCCCGGGCCGTATCCGAGGGCGGCACGGCGCACACCACAAGCCGGGCGTGGGGAAAAAAATATTTTATAAACGGGTATTGCAGTTCCAGGGTATTTTCTTCGGGGAAGCGGTTGTGCCCTAATTGTTCCAGGTTGACACCTTCGGTCCCGGCCCGCCGTACCAGGGCATGTGTAAGTTCCCGGTCAATCTCGATGGCCCCCAAAGGGGTATCTGCAGCCGTACAATCCAAGACAAAGGCCGGGGAAGCGGCATGCATGTGAACCCCAAAAAGAACAATGGAATCCACAACCCGTTTGCCATGGGCCAGTGCTGAAAAAACCCGGCAGGCAAGTTTACCGGAGTAGATCCAGCCGGCATGGGGCACGATACCCGCCACAGGATTATCCAGTTTTTTTGCATCCGCTCCGATTTCTGGATCATCAGTAAACTCCTGAATGGCAGATCGGCACTGGTCAACTGAACCCGGGTACCATGATCCGGCAAAGGCCATTTTCTTTACACCCATGATTTGTCCCCCCCCAATTCTGAAGATTTATTTTACCACAAAGGGCACGAAGTCCACGAAGATTCTATAGCTCTAAACTTCGTGTTCTTCGTGCCCTTCATGGTTTTAAACTATAAATTATTTCAACCTTACGGCATTGCCGCGCACCTTAACGATTATCCCAGTTTCTCCTTAACCTTTGCGCGCAGCCAGGCAAGCCAAGGTTCCATGCCTTCCCGGGTTTTGGCGGACAACTCAAACACCGGCATGCCGGGATGTACCTTGCCCATATTTTCCACTGCCAGGGCCGCGTCAAAATCCAGATGGGGCAAAAGATCTATTTTATTTAAAATGGCAGCATCGGCCACCTGGAACATGAGCGGGTATTTCAACGGCTTATCCTCGCCTTCGGTAACGCTTAAAACCACGGCCCTTGCATCTTCGCCAATGTCAAATTCCGCAGGACAGACCAGGTTGCCGATGTTTTCCACAATGAGCAGATCCAGGTCATCGCATCCCAGGGATTTGGCCGATGATTCAATGAGGTGGGCTGCCAGATGGCAGTCTCCCCCGAACTGATCGGTGTTGATCTGGGTCACCTTGGCACCGGTTACCGAAAGCCGGTCCGCATCATTGGTGGTGCAGACATCGCCCACAATCACGCCCACCCGGATATCGGGCATCAGCGCGTCCAAAGTCCGGCACAGGGTTTCGGTCTTGCCTGATCCGGGTGATGACATCATGTTCAGGACAAACACCTTTTTTTCTCTAAAAAAAGATCTGTTCCGATCCGCATCGGATTCATTTTTTTCCAACACCCGTTTTTGTATATTTATCTCCATAAACTATCTCTCAATTTTTTTGTTACGCAATGGTCTAATCGTCTGCCAGTTCTATGGACGAAATCTCAATCTCCCGTCCCGAAACCATGGTCACCTGCCCGGTTTTGCATACAGGGCACCCAAAGGCAGGGGCATCGGTCTGCCATTCATGGCTGCAACTTTCACAGCGCAAACACACCGGCACCTTATCGATGATCAGTTCGGCACCTTCAAGGGGGGTGTCCTTGGTGATGACCTCCAGGCAAAATGAAAGGCTATGCTCCACAACGGCTGCCAGTTTGCCGATCCTTAAATTCATTTTTTCCACCCTGGGATTCTCAAGGTCACCGGGGATGGCATCCAGGGCGATGGTTACCAGTTGCTGGGCAATACCCATCTCATGCATACTTACTGATCCTGCCTCATTTTAAAAAAGTGTTTTTGAAATTCAGGGAATCCATCATCCTTTATTGCATGACGCATTTTTGCCATAAGGTCAAGATAATAATAGAGATTATGAATCGTGTTCAGACGATAGGACAAAAGTTCCCGGGATTTATACAGATGCCGCAGATAGGCCCGGGAGTAGTTGCGGCAGGTGTAACACCCGCAGGTTTCGTCAATGGGCCGTTCATCTGTCTTGTACTTGGCATTGGGAATATTCACGGTGCCGGTATGGGTAAAAAGCTGGCCGTTTCTGGCATTTCTGGAGGGCATTACACAGTCAAACATGTCGCACCCCATACCCACCAGGGTCACCAGATTTTCAGGCGTGCCCACCCCCATAATGTACCTCGGCTTTTGTGACGGCAGAAGCGGCAACGTGTGGTCGGCCATCTCATACATCACCTCGGTGGGTTCTCCCACGGAGAGGCCGCCGATGGCAAAACCGGGAAAATCAATGGCCGTGATCTGTTCGGCGGATAAAGTGCGAAGTGCGTTGACCATGCCGCCCTGGACAATGCCGAACAGGTTATTGACCGCGCCGTTTTCCTGCCAGAAATCAAAACCCCGTTTCGCCCAGGCGGTTGTTTTGTTCAAGGCATCCGTTACCTGCTGCTCCGTAGCCGGATGGCCCTGGCACCAGTCCAGGGACATCATGATATCCGATCCTAAAATCATCTGGATCTCCACAGCCCGCTCCGGGGAAAAAAAGTGCCGGGAACCGTCAATATGGGATTGGAAATGGACTCCCTCCTCGGTGAACCTGGCCAGTTTTGCCAAGGAAAAGAACTGGAACCCCCCGGAGTCGGTGAGCATAGGCTTATCCCAGGCCGTAAACGAATGAAGCCCCTTCATGGTTTCAATGACTTCGCAACCGGGTCTCAGATACAAATGATAGGTATTGCCAAGAATGATCTGGGCCCCGCAATGTTCTAAATCTTCCTTTGACACGGCCTTTACCGATCCCACAGTACCCACGGGCATGAAAATGGGGGTTTCAATAACCCCGTGGTCAGTGGTGAGCCGCCCCAAACGGGAGCGGTTCCGGCCGTCATTATCCTTTTGACTATTGTCTTTTATCAGGTCAAATGTAAGCATCTTAGATCTTTTTTTTAAATGAAAATCCCAATTCAGGTACATTCATGTTTTGTTGTGAATTAAATACAGGTATCTATAAACCGGATCAGCCCATGGCCGTCACTCTATAAACATGGCATCACCATAGCTGAAAAACCGGTATTTCTCAGCCACGGCAACTTTGTAGGCATCCAAAATCCGCTCCCGGTCATAAAAGGCGGAAATCAGCATGAGCAATGTGGATTCAGGCAAATGAAAATTGGTAATCATGGCATCCACGCATTTGAACCGGTAGCCCGGATAGATAAACAGATCGCACCGGCCCTGGCCGGCGACAATCTTGCCGTCATCGTCGGTGCAAAACTCCAGGGTCCGCACCGAGGTCGTCCCCACGGCAATCACCCTGCGGCCGGCCCCATGGGTCTGGTTGATTTTTGTTGCCGTCTGTTCATCGATAATAAAATATTCCGAATGAATCTGGTGATCCCGGATATCCTTTACCCGCACCGGGACAAAGGTGCCGTACCCCACATGCAGGGTAATTTTGGCCACCTCCACACCTTTTTCAGAAAGTGTTGCAAGCAGATCTTTTGTAAAATGAAGCCCGGCCGTGGGTGCAGCCACAGCACCCTCGGCGTTTGCATAAACCGTCTGGTAATTTTGCCGGTCTTGTTGTTCATCCGTTTGTGCAGACGGGCCGCCGCCCTGCCCCGAATCCTGATCCCGTTTTATGTAGGGCGGCAAAGGCATTTTCCCCGCTTTTTTTAACCGGGATAAAAACCCGGCTCCCCCGTCAAAACAGACCACTGAGATCCGGTCCCGATGTTCAATCACCGTGGCCTTGATACCCTGGCCCAGATCAAGCACCGTTCCCGGGCCGGGTCTGCGCGACGCCCTGATCAGGCAGTCACACTGAAATTGCCCGGTCCCGGCCAGATGTTTCATGCCGGCCGCATAGTCAATAATGAGCACCTCAACACGGCCGCCTGTGGGTTTATGGCCCAAAAGCCTTGCCGGCACCACCCGGGTGTCATTGACCACCAACAGGTCTCCCGGACGCAGCAGGTCAACAATATCGAGAAACCTGCGATGCGTGATGCCTTGATTGCGTCTCTCCAGATGCATAAGCCGGGACCGGCTTCTGTGTTCACATGGGGTTTGGGCAATCAAGGATTCAGGCAAATCATACGCGTAATCAGACAAATTGTACATCACCCCATCTCCATGGCAAGATATACGACGGCCAGACCCGCCAGCATCATAAAGAAGCCGAACCGCCTCAAGGTGCCTTCGGGCATTTGCACGATCATCATTATCATCTCCCGCATTTTATTGGGCGAGATGAAATAGGGCAGCCCTTCCACAATCATGACCATACCCATAACACAGAAAAAAAATTTCATTGAAAAGAGTTCCTTTCATTCTCCCTCAAACGCCGCAAAAAGGTACCTGTTTTAACGGGTTAAACGCTGTTTTGCAAGTATTTAACCTTTAAAATTAAGGACTCAGGTGATAAATCCCCCTTATGCACAGCAAAGATCACCGCTTTTTTCAGGCAAACAATTATTAGAGGTACCCTTGATTATTAAAAATATCAAGGTTATAAAGGAAGGCTGTTAAGAACTCAACCCCGGGCATGGGTGCCTTCATGCGCCGGGCACCCAAAGGAATCAAACATCACATGGCATTTGAACCTGTTATCGGATTAGAAGTCCACGCTCAGCTCAAAACTAACACTAAAATATTCTGCACCTGTTCAACCGCTTTCGGCAAGGCCCCAAACGCCAACACCTGCCCCGTATGCACAGGCATGCCAGGAGTACTGCCGGTACTGAATAAACAGGCCGTCACCTTTGCCGTCAAGGCCGGCCTTGCCACCAACTGTACCATCAACCGGGAGAGCCG
>JAKSBO010000786.1 GCA_022361095.1 Desulfobacterales bacterium
AACGGGGTATCTGATGTCAGTGATATTTCCGTGGGTATTGAGTTTGTCGGCTATCATTATGCGCCTTTAACCCCCAGCCAGTACAGGTCTGCGGGGATGCTGCTGTTTATCCTTAAACGGGTATACGGCCTTGAAGATAAAGACATTTTGACCCATAGTCAGGTGGCATACGGCAAACCCAATCAATGGTTTTCCAAAAATCACAGGGGGCGTAAACGATGTGCCAAAAATTTTGACCGAACCCTGGCCGGGCTTGGGCCGACCTGGCTGTTTGACCCCGATGTCAGGTCAGGGCTTCTTGCACCGGATCCCATGCTGGCCAAAGTGTTTTATCCTGGGCCCGGTGCTGTTGTTGCTTCCGGGAACAAGGCGTCCCAAGCCCTGGAATCCGATGTCATTTCCAGGCAGAATTCTGCCTGGACCATAGCAGGCGAAGATTATAACGCCCCCGAGACGGTCTATGTTTTGCCCGGGGGAAAAACCCTGCCCGGTCACAGGGTCGCTGCCGTTATAGGCTGGGACCGTCTGCCTGTGGGAACAAAGGTGTTGCTTAACCAGAAGACGGAACAAGTCCGTGACCAGGCCAACAGCATCATAAAAACCATTTCCGGGCGGATGACGGCCTGGTCCCATGCAGGCGGGGCCTACCATGCAGCGTCCACCATCTATTTTCTTCCATCGGGCAGGAGTTTGGCCGGGTGTGTAATTTCGGACTGGGATGATTTACCCTTAGGCACCCGGTTAGTGGTGGGGTATAAAGGGCCTTTTAATATTACCAAACAAAAAACTGCCTATGGGATCGCCGGTGCAAAATTTAAAGATCCCGGAACCATTTATCATATTCCGGGGCGGGGGCCGGTCCAGGGCAACGAAGTTCCTGATTTCAGCGATTTACCTAAAGGGACAAGTATTTATATGCCGGTTGCCGGTTGATGCCGGGGAACCGGCAAATTTTTTCCTCGCCCTGCCTATCACCCCATGGCTTTTGCCAAGCTGCAAAACGATTTTTGGTCGAGGCAAGTGTTTGTGCCGGCACAAAAAACGTAAAATATTCCAACTGCCTGGAATCCCTGAATGGGTTATGCTATAACCTCTGCGGCTGTGCCTGGTATGTTTGATGACGTCCGGCCGGACGCTCCACAATTATATGTAGGCCTTCATTGCCGGTCCGGCACCACGCCTTGTAGGCGAAGGTTTCTGTTTAGTGCCCGGCCGAAAACCGTAAATTATGCCGATTACGGCGTTGGTCTGAAATTTTAAGCCAGAAATACGCCTAGTATTCCAAGGGTTTTTAGTTCAGCCCGCCGGGGACTTGACAAAGTTTCCAGGGTTTCCTCCAGGTACTATTTAGCCATCGGTTGGACTTTTTTACGGGTCATCATGAAGTACTGAACGATAATTGACAACGGTTGGATTTTTAAAAGATTTGGTGTGGGCTGACCGGTTGTGGCCGTGTCGATGGAAATGCATACCTACTATTATCCCAGGAAAGTATTATTTAGCGTGGAAACAAAGAATTACAGTTTAAAAGATAACCTTTTGCGTTTGAAAACCGAATGCGGAGAGTATAAATTTCAGATCAGTGGGGAAACCGGGCAGGCTGATGCCGAACGTATTGCAAAAGCAATGACCGGTGAAATGGAAAAAGCGGACAATGCTTTAGGCCGGCAGAATAAGCCCAATCCGTATGTCAAGCTGCTGTTGGCCAACCTGAATCTTGCAGACCGGTATGTCAAACTTGAAAACCGGTATGATGAACTGCTTAGGGCCCATGAAAAGCTCAAAGCATCTCCTGCCAATACTGTCATAGTGCCTGCCGCTCCAGAGCCTGCCTCCTTCAAGTGCAATGAAATACAAACGCCGGTCAGTCAAGATGATGATATGTCCCGGGCGACCCTTGAGTTTGACCCTGGTGCGCCATCTTTGCCCACTGCCGAAATAAGCGATATTCCCGAATCAGATCCAGAGCCAGATTCAGATATAGATCCAAATCCGGAGCCGGAGGTGCCCGGTGAAAAAACAGAGGACGAACCGGTCTCCCCCGGGCCCTTGGTGACGCGGGTTCTTGATACCCTGAAAAAAGTCAAAACGGTAGCGTCCGAACCCGGACCTTTAACGGTACCGGAAAACAAGGAGGAAAGCGGTGACGCTGTCCGGCCTGATTCAATCACTACACCGGAAAAGGCATTATCCCAGGCAACTGTTCCGGATACTGATGATGGAAAATGCCGGCGGCCTTCCCTGGATTTTCTTGAAAAGGGAGGCCGGGAAACGGTGGTGGACCATGAGGCCATCAGACGGGATGCTGAACTGCTGGAACAGAAACTGGGATATTTCGGCATCAAAGGTGAAGTTATGGAGGTGCTGCCGGGCCCTGTGATCACCACCTTTGAATATAAGCCCGCCCCGGGGATCAAGATCAGCAAGATCGTAAACCTGGCCGATGACCTGGCCCTGGCCTTAAGTGCCTTGAGTATCCGTATCGTAGCCCCCATTCCGGGCAAAGATGTCATTGGTATTGAGATCCCTAATCCCGCCATGTGCGTTGTGCCTTTCAGGGATATCGTGGGGACGTCCGACTTTGATGACATTAATTCACCTGCACCCATCTGCCTGGGTAAGGATATTATCGGAAAACCTGTGGTGGTGGGGCTTGAGAAAATGCCCCACCTTCTCATTGCCGGTGCCACCGGAACCGGCAAAAGTGTGGCGCTCAACGCCATGATCTGCAGCATACTGTATAAATCCCCCCCGGACCGGGTCAAGTTTATCATGATTGATCCCAAGCGCATTGAACTCTCATTGTTCAACGACATCCCGCACTTGATTACGCCTGTAATCACAGACATGAAAAAAGCCAATATTGCCCTGCAATGGGTGGTCAGGGAAATGGAGCAGCGGTATGAGAAGCTGGCCCAGCTCCAGGTGCGGAACATTGAGCAGTATAATCAGAAGGTCCGGACCTTGGATATGGAATCCCGCCTGCCGGATCAGGGCGATGACGATCAGCCTTTTCCTTATATCGTTGTGATCATTGATGAGCTGGCAGATTTGATGATGACTGCAAGCAAAGATATTGAATTTTCATTGACCCGTATTGCCCAGATGGCCCGGGCTGCGGGTATCCACATGATTCTAGCCACCCAGCGGCCTTCCGTGGATGTACTTACCGGTATTATCAAGGCCAATTTCCCCACCCGGATTTCCTTTCAGGTCTCTTCCAAAACAGACTCCAGGACCATTATTGATGCCAATGGGGCTGAAACACTTCTGGGCCGGGGCGACATGCTTTTTGTGCCCCCGGGCACAGCCCGGCTTAAACGGGTTCACGGTACATATCTGTCCGAGCGGGAATTAGGGGCTATTACAGAGTTTGTCAAAACCCAGGGAAGCCCCGATTATATTTCGGAGGTGACCACGGAAAAAGAAGAACCCCAACAGGCCGTGACCATAGACGATGACGAGTATGATGAAAAGTACCAGCAAGCCCTGGACTTTGTCATGTCAACACGCCAGGCATCCATATCCGGTGTGCAACGGGCCCTACGGATCGGTTACAATCGGGCTGCACGTATCATTGACCTTATGGAAAAACAGGGGATTGTCGCGCCTTCCGACGGCGTCAGGCCCCGCCAGGTAATCGGAAGTTTCGACTGATTGGAGAACTTTATTAATGAATAAGACCGCGCAGCAACGACTCCCGGTGTTGTCCTTTACAATTATTGTTCTGCCTTTTTATTTAGTATTGCTGTTTTTATCTCCCCTATATTGTTCACCGGCAAAGGCGGCGGATAAAAAAGCATATAGAAATACATTGCCCTTTTCCGATGGGGAGCAGCTTGTATATCAGATTCGCTGGGAAGAGATTGACGCCGGTGTTGCGGTTTTTGATCTCCTTAACGTGACAGACATCAACAAAGAACCTTGCCGGCATTTCTCATTGCAGGTGCAGACCTCTCCATTGGTCGATGTTTTTTATAAAGTCCGGGATCAATATGATGCGTATACAAACCTTGCCTTTGACCGTTCAATGCGTTACATCATAAAAAAGACCGGCAGCGAACAACGGGATATCCTTGTCCGGTTTGACTGGAAACAAGGTGTCGCAGAATATTCGAACTTCAATGCTGTCAAAAAGCCGATACCGATTCCACCCGGCACATTTGATCCGCTGGCCGCATTTTATAAACTGCGCGGGATGGAACTCGGCAGCAAAAAGGAGATCAAATTTCCCATCACCGACGGGAAAAAATGCTTTATGGGCCGGGCAAAGGTTCTGGGGCAAGCGACCATAACATGTTTTAACACGACCTATGATACCTATGTGATTGAGCCTGAGCTTATCCATTTCGGCGGGGTGTTTGAAAAAAGTGATAATCCGAATTTGCGTTTATGGATTACCAGGGATGACAGGCGGTTGCCGGTTCGTATACAGGCTCAGGTTATTGTGGGGTCAATCATTGGTGAGCTTGTTTCCGTAAAATGACGGCGCATAGCTGACAGCGATATGAGGACATGCCATAAGTTAAGAACCGGGATTTATTTAGGGGAGGGGAGCAGATAATTTAATGGTCCAGCGCCGACAACAGACATTAGACAATAAAGATTTCCAGACCGCCCGGTACTGGGCGGTTGTCGGGTTTGTGGGGAATTCGGGGTTAGCGGTTCTGAAAGGCTGGGCTGGTATTGTGTCAAACTCCAGTGCCATGATTGCCGATGCCGTTCATTCCGCCTCGGATATTTTTGCCTCCGTGTTTGTCTATATCAGTTTAAAAATCGCCCAGAAACCGGCAGATAAAGAACATCCTTACGGCCACGGCAGGGCGGAGGTGATTTCAACCCTGGTGGTGGTGGGCATGCTGGTCGCCGCAGGTGTCGAGATTATTAGAACCGCCATCGCAACCATCCGGCATGGATCTCTCAGTGCCCCGGGAGATGTGGCCGTATATGTGGCGATTTTATCTGTTATTATCAACGAACTGATGTACCAGTTCACATACAGGGCCGGGGTGAAGACGAACAGTCCATCAACCATAGCCAATGCCATGGATAACCGGTCCGACGCCTTTTCTTCCATTGCCGCGCTGATCGGTATTATCGGTGCCAAGTTAAAATATCCTGTTCTTGATCCCATTGCCGGTATTGTGGTGGCCCTGTTCATATTCAAGATGAGTTATGGTATTGCCATGGACGCAGTGGGGCAGATCATGGATGAATCCGTGGGTGAGAAAAAAAATCAGGAGGTGAAGGCGCTTGCACTCACCGTCAACGGGGTAAGAAACGTCCATGGCATACGGGTTCGCCAAAGCGGTGCGGTCTTTCTTGTGGACCTGGACATTGTGGTGGATCCAAAGATTACTGTGGAAATGGCCCATGAGATCGGCGAGTCGGTCCGTGAGATGATCCGGGTGCAGATGGATAAAGTCAGTGATGTCCGGGTGCACATTGACCCCTCGGATCTTCACTGACGGCGATAACGAAACCATACCGCCTTTAAATTCCTACATATCTGATGCAACAACCCTGTCCCGGCCCTGCTTTTTTGCCTGGTACAGTCCCTGATCAGCCTTGTGGATCAACTCTGTACTTGGGGTTCCGGATTCGTTCTTCATGGATTTACAGCCTAAACTGACAGTGATGTGACCGGCGACTTTAGAGAAGGCATGGGGGATGTTCAGATCTTTGATTTTTAAACGAATTGTTTCCGCCATTTCCAAGGCCCCCTCCAGATCGCACTCCGGCAGGAGAACAACAAACTCTTCGCCACCGTATCGTCCTACAAAATCACCAGAGCGGCGCATCGCGGATTCAATGGTATGGGCGATCAATCGAAGGCATTCGTCGCCTGCACCATGGCCGTAGTTATCATTGTATCTTTTGAATTCATCAATATCGATCATGATCAGGCTAAGCGGGGTGTCTGTCCGCTGGGCTCTGCGCCATTCCCGTTCTATGGTGTGGTCAAAGCTTCGGCGGTTTGCTATGCCTGTCAGGCCGTCTATCATTGCCAGGGATTCCAACTTGTCCCTATGCCGTTTCAACTGCAGATGGGCACGCACCCTGGCCTTTACAACAGGGATGCTGAAGGGTTTTGAAATATAATCCACGGCGCCGAGATTAAGCCCAAAAGCCTCGTCTTGGCTGGTGCCCCGGGCTGTAACAAAGATGATGGGGATTTGCATGGTCTCCGGGTTCTGTTTTAAACGGCGGCAGACCTCATAGCCGTCAATTTCGGGCATTTTAACATCAAGAAGAATGATATCAGGCGGGTCTTGGGACGACGCAATGGTCAATGCCTTTAATCCGCTGTTTGCCACCCGGACCCGATAGGTGTCTTTCAGGGCGCTGGCCAGCATTCGAATATTAACCGGCGCGTCATCCACAATGAGGACCGAACCGGCTTTTATCAATTCATTCATACGCCTTTTTCCTTGGAGGATTGATGATCTATCCAGGACCGAATTGACGTGAGGATTTCATCGGCGTCCTGATAATCAAAGTCCTCCAGGCTGTTTTTAAGCCTGGCTATAATAATTGGGTCAACGCTTCCACCCAGAGCATTTTTCAGGCCGAGGATATGATCCGCCGCCACAACGTCACTGCTGGCGATAAGCGTTTTTATTTTATCCATATACTGATAAGCTGCATCCACGTCAACATTTTCGGTTTTATTTGCCGGCTCCGTTTCCTTCAGTGGCTTTACGGCATTAATAAACGTCTGCAGCGCCTTTTTAAGTTCATTGACCAAGGTTTCAGGAATTTTGCCCTGTTCGGTTGCATGTCCAAGTTTAGCCGCGGCTTTTTTTACCTG
>JAKSBO010000072.1 GCA_022361095.1 Desulfobacterales bacterium
AATGACCTTCGGGTTATGAGCCCGACGAGCTACCAGACTGCTCCACCCCGCAACAACGAGAGAGAATATAGAGCAAAGGGGCTTTTGAGTCAAGCACTATTTTCATCAAATTCAAACATTTGTTATAACACACTGTTTTAGCTCATCAATTGATGCCGTTGCAGTACCTACTTTAGCCACCACAATGCCTGCTGCAAGATTGGCCAATCCGGCAGCCGCTGTAAATGAGGCACCGGATGCCAGCCCCAGACCCAAAAGAGAGATAACCGTATCCCCGGCCCCGGACACATCAAAAACCTGCCTTGCTTTGGAAGCAATGGTCACAGCGGGCTTACCGGCCTCATAAAGAACCATGCCGGCTTTACCGCAAGTAATCAGAAGCTTTTCAAGGCCGGCCTGGGCCATGATCTTTTCTGCGGCCTGGGCCATATCTTCGGGCGTTTGAATCTCGATACCGGCTGCAATGGCAGCTTCTTTCCGGTTAGGGGTCAAAACGGTTACCCCTTTGTATTTGGAGAAATCCATAGACTTGGGGTCTGCCAATGTCATAACCCCCGATTTCTCGGCGGCTGCAACAATAGAAGCCACAAACTCATGCGTCACCAATCCCTTTGCATAATCTGAAATGATAACAAGGTCCATTTCGTCCATGTAACCGGCAATGATTTGCGTTAATTTCTCAAGGGTACGGGCACTGATCTGGTACCGGACTTCCCTGTCAATGCGAAGCATCTGCTGACTGGCTGCAATGATTCGGGTTTTTCGTGTTGTGGGACGGTCCGGTTCACTGACCACGCCCGTGACATCTGCGCCCAACGCTTCAAGCTTTTTTAAAACATCACGGCCGGCCGGTCCCACACCCACGGCGCCCATGGCAAAAACCTGTGCCCCCATGGCAGAAAGGTTATTTATCACGTTACCGGCCCCGCCCAGTGTATGGCTTTTTTTTTCTACCGCCACAACAGGGACAGGCGCTTCAGGTGAAATTCTGTCAACCTTTCCCCACAGGTACTCATCCAGCATTAAGTCTCCAATGACAAGCACCCGCAATGTTTTAAATGTATCGATATTTATCATTTAATCAGCCAAAAGATTGGTAAGCATCTCTTTGAGTTCATCATAGGAACGAGTAATGGGGATATCAGGAAAATCCTCTGTAATGGACTCAGGGGGTTTAAAGAAAAATCCCTTATCCGCCGCCTGGATCATACCGGTATCATTGTAGGAATCGCCAAACGCAATGACATGATAGTTAAGGCCCTGAAGGGCTTTGACGGCCCTGGCTTTTTGATCATCGATTCTTAAATTGTATCCGGTAATCCGGTTTGTTGCGTCCACGGTCAGGCTATGGCAAAGCAATGCAGGAAAGCCCAGTTTTTTCATAAGCGGCCCTGCAAACTCTTCGAAGGTATCGGACAGAATGATGATCTGGGTCCGTTCCCGGATCCAGTCCAGCGCCTGCGTTGCACCGTCGAGGGGATCAAGGCCTGCAATGACATCCTGGATATCCTTAAGTGTCAGATTATGCTCATCAAGAATGGAAAGCCGCTTGGTCATAAGCACATCATAATCGCTGATATCCCGGGTGGTCAGTTTAAGCTCCTCAATCCCGGTTTTCTTCGCCACATTGATCCAGATTTCAGGCAAAAAGACCCCTTCCAGATCTGCAACAAGTATTTTCATTCCTTTAACCCTTTTTGTCTTGTTTATCAGAAAGTTTCAATATGTTGTTGAATTACTTTCATGTTTTTATATGAAATAACCAATAAGTTACTAAGCTTCTTTCATGTTTTGTTGTGGGGCGAGCCTGGGTACTGATAGACCAGGTCGGCCCATGGCCGTTATTGTGATTAAGCATAGGTATTGACAGATCCTGTCAACCCATAACAGTTAATACACCAGTGATATACCGGTGCCGTAATCTTTATTCCGGATACGAAACATGAATAAGAGGAACCGCGTATGTACTAATCCGTGGCATCATCTTCAATGCGAATAACGACGGGCTGTCCCAGCACACAGTCGGTTTGAACAATTTGGGCAAGGGCCGCCTGAATTCTGCTTTCCCTAGCCAGATGGGTCAGCATGACAATGGGCACCTGGCCATTTGTATTGCGCCCTTTTTGATGGACGGATTTAATACTGATATCGTTTTTACCCAAAATACCGGAAATGGCGGACAAAACGCCTGGATGATCCTGGGCCTCAAAACGCAGATAGTACCGGGTGGACAACTCGGCCATGGGCAGGATAGGTATTTTTTGGATATTGTCTTCGGGATACCCTAATGTGGGGACCCTGCACCGGGTACCGGAAATAATGTTTCTTGCAATGTCGGCTATATCCGAAAGAACGGCCGAGGCTGTGGGCATCATGCCGGCCCCGTGGCCACATAGCATGGTTGGCCCTGTGGCGTCGGCATCAATGGCAATGGCATTCATGGAATGCTCCACATGAGACAGAGGATTGGAGCAGGAAATCATGGTGGGATGTACCCGGGCCTCAACATGGTTCTCATGTTTTTTTCCTATGGCAAGCAGTTTAATGGTATAGCCAAAATCATTTGCAAACCCGATATCCGCCGGACCGATATTCCGAATGCCTTCCACATGGATATCATCAAGGTTGATTTCCATGCCATGGGCCAGGGCGCTCAAAACGGCAAGTTTATGTGCCGTATCATACCCGTCCACATCCAAAGAGGGTTCAGCTTCTGCAAATCCCAGTTCCTGAGCCCTTTTTAAGGCATCCTCAAACTGGGAGCCATCTCGGGTCATTTTGCTTAAAATATAGTTGCAGGTGCCGTTAAGGATTCCGCACATGGCATGAATGTCGTTGGCCACCAAAGATTCCCTCAGGCTTTTAACGATAGGCATGCACCCCCCACAGGAAGCTTCAAATGCCAAATCAACCTGATTCTTTTCGGCAATGCGTACCAGTTCGTTGCCGAAACCGGCTAAAAGTGCCTTATTTGCCGTCACCACATGCTTTTTGTTTTCAAGAATCTTAACAATGAAATCCCTGGCCACAGTCTGCCC
>JAKSBO010000762.1 GCA_022361095.1 Desulfobacterales bacterium
AGTGTCTGAACGAAAATCCGTGTTTGGACGGCTCGATAGAGGAGCGTAGGCTCACAAAGTTGCCCAGATGCAAGGCGCAAACAAAGCTGCAACGCCGCAGGTGGGTGACTTTTCGTTCAAACATTAGATACATGATAGAACATCCCGTATCTGTTGCACTGACAATTGAATGGGAAAATTCTTATTGGCCGATGCCTTGACCACGCCGTCAAGGGTTTGTTCCGTCAGCCCGTACTCACTTAGCTTGGGCAACTGGTCAGCCCAGGAATTCATGTAATCCAGGGCAATCTGAAAATCATCGGGCTGGGGAATTGCGTCAACCCCCCTGGAAAGCCAGGCTCCCAATTCATCCAGGGCCTCCACCTGCATCTCTTGGCTCAATATCGTGAAAACCTGTGGCAGAAGCTTACCGCATGCCACGCCATGGGGGACACAGGTAAACGCGCCAAGGGGGCCTGCAATGCCGTGTACGGTGCCAAGGCCGGCATTGGCAAGGGTAACCCCGGACAGGTATGCGGCCATGGCCAGATCCCATCGCAAAGACAACGCCAAACGGCTTTGGTACAGATTGTCCGAAAAGAGCCGAGATCCCCGGACAAACAGGCGAAGCCCCTGTCTGCTCAAGGCCTGGGTAAGCGGGGTGCCCGCTGTGGAAACACGTGATTCCAGAAGCTGGCTGAGCGCATCCAGGGCACAGGCCAGGGTGATTTCAGGCGGGCATCCCATTGCCAGTTCCGGATCAATAATGGCGGTTGAGGGAATAAAGGCATCGTGGCGTAAGGATTTTTTGAAGCCGGCCGGTCCCGGGCGGCTGAGCACGGCATTTTTAGTGGCTTCACTGCCGGTGCCGGCTGTCGTGGGCGCGGCAATGAACGGAACGGTTTTCCCTTCGGGTTCTTTAGTCCCCACACCCTCCAGATAATCCAGGACTGAACCTTCTTGGCAAAGCATGGCCGCAACGGCTTTGCCCGCATCCAGAACAGATCCGCCGCCAATACCCACCACGCAACCGGCGTTAAACCGCTCCGCCTGTTCGGTCAAATCATCAACAATATCCGGGTCCGGCTCCCCATGAACGGTCTGCCGTTGGACCCTGCATCCGGCCCCCCTCAGCCGGGATTCAAGTGTTTGCCAGGCAGGGGTATCTGCAAAATGCGCACCTGTAATAAAAAAGACCGGTGTGGCGGGATCAAGGAGCCCGGAAAGTCTGTTGATCTCCCGGGAACCGGAATAGAGAACAGGATTGGAGAGATGCTTAAATGGGTTCATGATTCGACCTTTTTTGATATATACCTAGTCGATAAATTTAATATCGATCTCTTCCGTGCCTTGTTTTTGCGTCATCTCAAACTTTCCGCTTGGGGTAATGGTAAATTCCCGTTGCAACGCGGCACTCTTTAATTGTGCTTCCAGTTTTCCGGCAGCATCTTCTTCACAATCCACATTGAAAAACAACTTTAAACTTTTAGAATTGTCATCATCAAACTGGATCATAAAGGGGTTATGCTGAACAAAAACCAGATCATCATAGTTATATGTAACCTCAAGCCCGGTTTCCTCAATAATTTCTTTTGCGATGCCCAGTGGCCTTAATTCCATAATGTCTTGAACCTTTCCCGATAATTTCTTATATTCCTCGCAGTTATTACGGCGGATAAAAAGATAGCATACCCCGGCAGATCTATCGATAAAAAGTTCTTGGGAATTGAACACGAAAAATTATTGACCTTGATATCAAACAGGTTTACGGTACGCGTCAACAAAAGAGTGTCAAATCTTTGGCAAACGGAACACGGTGAAAATCCGTGACGGTCCCGCCGCTGTATTGGGGCGTATCTCCCCTGTCGTGCCACTGGAAAACGTTTCCGGGAAGGCCTGGGTAAAAACGTCCAAGCCCCTGAGTCAGAAGACGTGCTTTAAGATTTTTGTCATGCAGGACACGATGGTAAAGGGTTTTGCAGGAGAATATTCCTGCATGCCTGAATATCATCAACGGCTGCAGGACAAATCAGTGAGGTAACAATAATGTCCCTGCTTGAACAGACCATTTCGGCCATCAACCCCGAACTTAACCAAAAGGCGCTTTCAAAGGCCAAACAACGCCTTTTTGACCAGGCAAAGCCCCAGGGAAGCTTAGGACTCCTGGAAGATGTCGGCGCCCGTCTGGCCGCCATCAAAGGCACCATTGACGTCCATTTAACCAACAAATATATCATTACCTGTGCCGGCGACCATGGTGTGGTCGAGGAAGGGGTCAGTGCCTTCCCCGCAGAAGTCACCCCCCAGATGGTGTTAAATTTCGTTGGGGGCGGCGCATCCGTCAACGTCATGGGCAGGCATGCCGGAGCCCGGGTAAAGGCCGCGGATCTCGGGGTAAATTACGATTTTGACCCGGAACTTCCCATTTTCCATAAAAAAGTACGCTACGGCACAGATAATTTTACCAAGGGGCCTGCCATGACCCGGGAAGAGGCGGTTAAATCCATTGAGGCAGGCATTGAAATCGTCAATGAACTGCATGCCCAAACCCCTGTGGACCTGTTGGGTACAGGGGATATGGGCATTGGAAATACCACCCCGTCCACTGCCATCATTGCGGCATTTTCAGGCCTGGCCGTGGAACGCCTGACCG
>JAKSBO010000930.1 GCA_022361095.1 Desulfobacterales bacterium
GCATCAGCATCAACACCCTTAAGGGCCATGCCAGAAGTATTTATAAAAAGCTTGGGGTGAAAAATAAAAAAGAGCTTCTGGCCGGGCTTGACCGGGAGAGTCCCTCTTGATTCAGGGCTTTTGGAACATTGCCGTCAATCGGACCAATACGGTTTTGACCCTTGGGTTTGCCTATGGTTCCACCATTTTGTTTACTTTTTTCGGGCCTGCCATGATGCGCAATGGTCAGTCGCCCACCCTTCTTGCCCTGCTTGCCGTATTCTGCCATGTTCTTGCCTTTTTCCTGCCCCCATATAAGCCAATGGAGGGGCGACCCTCTTATTTTTTAATTATGTATGCAGGCCTTTTGCCCCTGATCCTTTTTTTCCCTTTTTTTCCCATAGAATTGCAGGCGGTTACGGCAGGGGGGTATGCCTGGATGGTGGGGAGGGTCGGCAGCTTTTGGACCCGTAAGGTGTACGCCACCATTGCTGTGGATTTCAGGGGCAGGACCATCTGCTGCGCCCTGTTTGTCTCTTTTAGCCTGCTCTATGTGATGAATGTTGTTCAGCCCATGGTGAAGGCGGCCTTTCTCATGGCAGCCCCTTGTGCAGCAAGCGGTTTGTCTGTTCTGTTTTTTAAACGGATAAAGCCGGAGCGCCCCTTACAGGTGGATCCGGCAGCGTCGGAAAAGGGGCACCCCCTTTTATTGTGCGTTTTTCTGCTCATTGTATATATTGCCGGTGGGTATTCCTATGCCGGGATCTACCCTTCATTTTTGCCCTATGCCCATGTGGACCGCTTTTATAATGTGCTCTTTTTTTTGGTGGGGCTTGCCGGGGCAGGCCTGGTGCTAGATTTTTGGGGGCGTAAAATCGCCTTTAGTTTGGGGGTGGCCCTTTTGGGTATCTCCTTTACCTTTTATGTGATGCCTTCAACTGTTTTGACCTATTTTTTTTCCCAGACCTTTCTCCAGGCCGGGTGGGCATTTGTCAATGCCTTTGGCTGGAGTTTTTCCTGGGATATGGCCGACCGGTATAAAAATGTTTCCATCTTTTCCCTTGGTATTTGTGCCATGCTTTTTGGCGCTGCTTTAGGGGGCGGTTTGGCGGAGGTTTCCATTTTTTTTCATTGGGACCATAAATCAATCCAGGGCCTGTGTACCTTTGTCCCCCTGTTTATTTCCATTGCTTGTCTCTCCTGGTTCCCTGAAACCCTGAAACAGGAAAAGCCCCCCAAAAAAGTGAGGGTGTCGGACCTGGAAAATCTGCCCCTGGTAAAGGCGCTCACCCCAAGAGAAAAAGAGGTGCTCTGTCTTATGATGGTCTCCATGAGTAACTGTGAAATGAGCCGTACTCTTTTTATCAGCCAGAGTACGGTTAAAACCCATGTGAGTCGGATCTATGCCAAACTGGGCATTGCCTCAAAACGGACAGAACTTCAGGGTTTGATTTTCAATAGCCTGAAAATAAACGACAAATAAATAGGGGTGGTATGGCCCACCCCTCCCACCCCTTTGATACCACCCCTGAAAATCATACTTTTTTAAGCTTTGGGGCTGACGATTTTCACCCCGCCTTTTTATAAGCTCTGCTTTTTTTAAATCCCACCCCCGATATTTCAGAAGCTTTTGCGTCACGGCGAGTTAAAGCAAGATCAATTGGTGGCGTATCAGGGGCCCCAAAAATCTTTTGAAAAGGAGGCAAGATGCGGTTCCATCGGTTTTATGTCTGGGTTGTTATTCCGGTATGGATCATGTTTCCCTGCCGGGCATGGGCTGATATCAGCGGCCTTTTATCCCTATGGCAGCAGACAGACCCCAGCGGATATATGAGCTGTGCCCCGGATGTGGAAAAGATAAAGCAGCGGCAGGAAAAGCAGTTCAAAGCACAGATGGATGCCGCTTTTAAAAAAGAGTTTGATGCGGTTTTCGGTCAGGGGCTTGAGCCCAGCCGGGTGTACGACGGAATGAAGGCTGTGGAGGCCTTGACCGCAGGGGATTACCATGCCGCAGCAAAGGAGGGGGGAACATGGGTTCTGGGGATTATCGCCCCCACACTGAACACCTATGTGGGGGTGGTTCAAAAAACCTATCAATTGATGAAGGCGGCAGAACGGATCTGGGTAAAGGATCTTTACTATACGGATGCCTATTTTGCTGCCACACAGATTGTGGATGATCAGATGAGCGACTCCCAGAACCCCTATGTGCCCAGTTATCTGTTTAAGTTTAATCCTGGTGATCCAAAAAATGCAGACATTAAAGCCGTATGGGAAAGGATGAAGGACCGGGAACGAAAGATGCTGGCGTTATGGCGGAACAACAAGGCGGCCGTGCACCAGATCTGCTTCCATAATGAGTGGAAGACCCGGCTGGTATCTGCCTTGGGTAAGATGCCCACGGACCGGGAGGTCTTTAACCATTTCCTTTACCATTACACCAGCGGCGGGTACAGGGAACGCCTGGTGAAAACCCTGAATTCCCAATATCTTGAACCGCTGATGATCAGCGAGGCCAGGGCGGTTAAAAAAAGGTTTTCCCATGCCATGGCAAGGGCTGTGGCTGCCGGGGCAAAGGCGGCCCGCAGTGCTGAAAAAGAAAAAGCACAAAAACAGGTAAAAGGGCAGGGACAGGGGGCTGTAACCCTTGACCCCAAGCTTGTTGCCGCCAAATGCAAGCAGTGGCAGGCCGCTCTTTGGGTCAGTGAATATGAGATTTTGAATATGGTACCGCCCTATCAGGGGTTTGTCCGGGCCAAAAAAGCGTTTGAGGCGGAAAAACGGCAATATGATGCCCTTTTGGCCCGGATGAAACCCCATAGTGCAAAATGGGAGGCTTTAAAGCGAACCCAGGATCGTTTGCATGACCGGTTTGAAGGACTTAAAGCCCGGATGAAAACCATTGACGACGTACCGGACAGCCAGATGACTCAGACCCTGGTAGACGACTACAATGCCTTGCGCAAAGAGGCCCTGACCCTGGCTGGTAAGGGAAATGCCCTGACAGAACAGATGGCGGCGATCCAGGCTGAGATCATGCCCCTGGTGGAGCGGCTGCGTCCCTTAGACAAACGGGTGCTTCCCAAGCAGAAAGCCTGGGAAGCCTTTGAAAAACAGATCAGGGCCATGGGCAAAAACGCGGGATACACTGCAATGGGACATCTGATTACCCCCATTCTGTCGGACTACGGGTTTAATCCGGATCTGTGGAATACCTACTATAATGAGGCAATGAATAAA
>JAKSBO010000738.1 GCA_022361095.1 Desulfobacterales bacterium
CGTATATTACGGATGAAACGAAACAGCGGGTAATGGATGTTCTGGAGTCCGGATACCTTACCGAAGGTCCTGTTACCCAGGAATTTGAAAAGTGTATCGCAAAATTTTGCGGTACATCTCATTGTATTGCTGTGACATCCTGCACCACCGGGCTTGAATTGGCATTGCGTGCCCTGGGAATCGGGGATGGTGATGAGGTCATTGTCCCAGATTACACGTATCCAGCCACTGCGGCTGTCGTGAACATTGTCGGAGCAACAGCGGTGATCGTGGACATTGATCCTGAAACCATGCTTATAGACTATAATGCTTTGGAAACCGCCATTACGGAAAAAACAAGGGCCGTAATTCCCGTATCCCTGTTTGGAAATCCTCTAAACTGGGATCGGTTGAAAGCTATCCAGGCGAGACACCGTCTCTTTATCATTGAGGATGCGGCATGTGCCCTGGGATCTTCATACAGAGACAAACAAACCGGGGCCTGGGCAGACATCACGGTGTTCAGCCACCATCCACGCAAATTCATCACCACCGGTGAAGGCGGTACCGTGACCACAGACAACAGCGCATGGGCAGACTGGATGAAGTCCTATAAACATTTTGGTATGGGAGAGAACGAATCCCGGTCAACTACTGAATTTGTCCGCATCGGCACCAATTATAAACTAAGCAACGTGTTGGCAGCCATCGGCCTCGCCCAGATGGGGCATATGGACACTTTGCTGGCCGAGCGGCGACGCCTGGCCCAAAGGTATCACGATCTTTTTTCCGGAAACACCCGGGTCCGGTTGCCCCGTATTACCGGGAACGGCAACCATTCCTGGCAGACCTTTTGCGTGTTCGTGGAAGAACGGGATCGCGTCATGGAAGCTTTGCGCGAAACGGGCATCGAAGCCCAGATCGGTACCTATTCCCTGCACATGCATCCGGCCTTTGTGGAGAGCCCCGTATGCCGGATCCAGGGAGCTATGGAGGGCAGTCAATACGCTTGCGAGCATGCCTTGGCCCTACCCATGTATCACGGTATGGCAGAAATCGAACAGGAAAACGTGGCCCAATCATTAAAGGAAACGATAAAATGAACAGTGGCAAGGTCATCGCCGTTGCAGGTAACCAGTCTACCTGCGCAGACGTGCTGGCGGCTGTCTGTCACGCAGGCTACACCGTGACCTATCTTTTGCACATGGATAGGTCCCACGCTCACTACATCGCCGACTATCAGGACCTGGCTAATCCGGCCGCCCGTCATGGCGTGGAGGTTATCCGGCCCAAGACCTATGCCATGAATGACAAAGAAACTCGTGCCCTGTTCAAAAGACTCAATATAGACCTGCTGATTTCTGCCGGGTGGCAGCGGCTTTTCCCCGAATGGTTCCTCAATTCCCTATCTATTGGCGCTTTTGGCATGCATGGCAGCGCAGAACACCTGCCAAGGGGACGGGGGCGGTCGCCCATGAACTGGTCGCTCATTGAAGGCCGAGATCGATTCTTCACCTCACTGTTTAAATATGATCCGGGGGTGGATTCCGGTGCGATTGTTGGTACCCAGCGGTTTGATGTCACCGCCAGGGACACTATCCAATCTCTGAGGCATAAAAATACCCTAAGCCAGATAAGGCTGCTTCTCCATCACCTGCCGGACCTGCTTGCAAACAAAACAGAGTTTGTTCCTCAGCCTACCGACGTGGAGCCCACCTACTATCCCAAACGGACCCCGGAAGACGGCGCCATAGACTGGCGAGAATCAGTACTCAGGGTAGACAGGCTGGTACGCGCAGTATCCCGCCCCTATCCGGGAGCGTTCACCTCTCTTGCGGGAAAACGGATTAACGTCTGGGGCGGAATACCCTTTGACACTCACCTCTGTTTTGATGAAGCAGAGCCGGGGGAGGTCGTTGGGGTGTTCAACGACAATACGTTTGCAGTGCGGTGCGGCGACCTTACCTACTATGTCAATGATTGGGAATCCCCGGACGAAGCGATACCGGCGCAGGGAGACATTTTTGAGAGTGTAGCCAACCAGAGCCTGAACAAACTGACATCCATGTATGCTGAAACGGAACAGCCCGGATACAGCTTCACCCGGGCTCAATACTTGAGTCTTTTGGAAGCGTTACGCCAAGGCGGCTATACCTATGGTTTCTACGATGAGGCCCCCAGATCTAAAACCGTTTTTCTCCGCCACGATGTGGATAAAAATGTTCACATGGCCCTTGAGATGGCCCGAATAGAGCATGAGCAAGAGGTGCGCGCCTCTTATTTTTTCCTGTTGAGGGGAGGCCTTTATAACCTTCTGGAACCGGAAACCTCCCAGGCGGTGAGAGAAATTGCCGGGCTGGGTCACAAGATTGGCCTGCATTGCGACCTGAACCGTATCCCCGGCGGGTACAATGATGTGGACAGCGCAGTCCTCAAAGAACTGGATGCCTTTGCCGCAGTCTGCCCGGTGGAGCCCAGCCGCATGGTCACCTTCCACAACCCGCCGCCGGAAGTGATAAACCATACTCCGGCAAACGAGGCTTATCTGAGCGGTTATGCACCCAGCTTCATGCTGCCCGAGACCAAATATATCAGTGAGAGCAATGCCTGCTGGCGGGAAGGCTTTCCAACGGAAATGATACGTTCCGGACAGTGGCCCCGGCTCCAGATTTTGGTCCATCCCCTGTGGTGGATGTGGGATTCACCCCGAAAAACCACAGAGATTCTGGCTGAGATTCTTTCGGGCCGGGGCCGCGAACAGGACGGTTATTTGCGCCATTCGAACCGCTTATGGCACCAATTCACTCAGCAAAGAGAAAGAGAGCGTTAGTCCTGTGTGCGGTATCTGCGGAGTTTTAAATTATACGGGCGAAAGTTATTCACCGAAAATCCTGAAGAAAATGACCGACGCCATAGCCCACCGCGGTCCAGATGGTGAGGGAGTATATATCGATGGTCCCGTAGGGCTTGGTCATCGTCGTTTGGCCATCATCGATCTGTCCCCGGCAGGTGCGCAACCCATGCATACGGCAGACGGACGGTATATTGTGACCTATAACGGAGAAATTTACAATTTTGAAGAATTGCGCGGCGAACTGGAAAGATTAGGTCTCCGTTTCAACTCCACGTCAGATACAGAGGTCTTGCTCAAAGCGTATGCCCAATGGGGCGAAAAGTGTGTGGAAAGTTTCAACGGCATGTTTGCCTTTGCAATATGGGACAAGCAGAAGCAATCACTTTTTCTGGCCCGGGACCGTTACGGAATCAAGCCGCTCTACTATGCTTTTTTCGGCAATACCTTCCTATTCGGTTCCGAGCAGAAGGCCATCCTGGCCCATCCTGCCGCCCGGCGGGAGTTAGACTACGAAGCGCTTCTTGAATATTTTACCTTCCAGAATATTTTCACGGATCACACCCTGCTTAAAAATATTCGTACATTTCCGGCCGGAAGCTCGGCTTTGTTAGATAGTAGGAACTTCAGCGCTTTGTCCATCCGGCAATACTGGGACTATGAATTCCGAGAGCCGGAAAAATCTATGAGTGAAGCAGAGTACATAGAGGAGTTGGACTATCTTTTCCACCGTGCCGTCACCCGGCAGTTGGTGGCCGATGTGGAAATCGGTTCTTACCTTTCCGGCGGCATCGACTCCGGTTCCATTACAATGATAGCGGCCTCAAATAATCCAAATTTGAAGAGCTTTACCTGTGGATTTGATCTTCACTCCGCCTCCGGATTGGAATTGGCTTTCGATGAACGTGAGAAGTCCGAGTACATGTCATACCTATTCCAGACAGAACATTACGAAATCGTTCTTAAATCAGGAGATATGGAACGTTGTCTCCCCCAACTCGCCTGGCATTTGGAAGAACCACGGGTTGGGCAGAGTTACCCCAATTTTTACGCGGCCAAGCTGGCATCGAAGTTCGTTAAGGTCGTATTGGGTGGAACTGGTGGAGATGAATTATTTGCAGGTTATCCGTGGCGCTACTATCGTACCGTTGCCTGTGAGGATTTCGAGGATTACATCGACAAGTATTACATATTCTGGCAGCGCCTCATTCCAAACCGTTTCATAAAAGAAGTTTTTAAGCCTATTTGGAGCGAGGTGAAACACGTGTGGACTCGTGATATCTTCCGTGATGTATTCGGAGAGAGGAAGCTGCTGCCTTGTACCCCGGAGCAAGCTGTGAACAATTCACTTTATTTCGAAGCTAAAACCTTTCTACATGGGCTGCTTACAGTTGAAGATAAACTGGCCATGGCCCACGGCCTTGAAGGGCGAGTTCCGTTCCTGGACAACGACTTAGTGGATTTTGCCATGGCGGTGCCTGTTTCGATGAAACTCATGAATCTAACCGAAGTTGTTCGCCTCAATGAAAATGAACCAGGCCAGAAAGGGAAGAAGTATTTTCAGAAAACCCGCGATGGTAAGATCGTCCTGCGCAAGATGTTGGAGCGCCACGTTCCCTTTGATGTGTCCAATAGGATAAAACAAGGCTTTTCAGCTCCAGATGCTAGTTGGTTCAAAGGGGATAGTATCCAATACGTTACCAACCGTTTGATCAATGGATATGCAAATCTGTATGAATTCCTCGATTCCAGCACTATTCGTGGTTTGATCATGGAACATCTTGAGGGGAAAAAAAACAGGAGGTTACTCATTTGGTCCTTACTCAACTTGGAGGAGTGGCTCAGCCAGGTACAAGGCGACAGGAGTTTACTCATGGGAAGATAAAGGGAATGGTTATCACGCAAATTCACCGTATGAATCCAGATCTGCACGATTCTTGCAATACTTTCCTCTCAGGTCAGAGCAACTCGCTGATCTATCATACTCCGAAATTCATTTCGTTCCTTGCGGGCGTCACCGAGAGCGAAGAGTGCTCACTGGCGGCGGTATGCGATGGTAGAATCACAGGTATACTCCCTGCACTTTACAGGCAAGGCCCTTTCGGGTACGCGGTAAACTCACTGCCCTTCTTCGGGACGCCCGCAGGCGTGCTTGCCGAAGATCGGGAAACCGAACGTGCGCTGCTTGAGAAGTTTATGGACTCCACTCATGACGCGGCCTCTGTCCAAATCGTTGCTAATCCGTTCGCAGATGCCGAGTACGCTGCCTTCGAACACGACCTCGAAGATGTGCGCATTTCTCAAATGACTGAACTGCTTCCGGACGAATCCGAAGGCACACTGTGGGGCTCGTTCGATTCTTCCGCGCGGCGCAATATACGTAAAGCAATTAAGTCTGGGGTGTGCGTGAAGATCCGAAACGACATGTTGGATTTCCTACACGACCAACACAGGCTCAACATGAAAACTATCGGTGGGTCGGTGAAACCCAGCGCTTTTTTTGAACAACTGCCTTCTTCGCTCAGAGCGGGAACAGACTACGAATTGTTCGTGGCGCTCCACGACAATGAACCGGCAGCAGCCCTGTTGCTTTTCCTGCATGGAAACTATGCAGAGTACTATATTCCAGTCATCAAGGCTGAATTTCGTTCTATGCAACCCCTTTCATTAATCATCTATGAGGCCATGCTTGAAGTTCGCAAGCGCGGCATTGTCCGTTGGAACTGGGGGGGGACGTGGCTAACGCAGGACGGGGTATACCGATTCAAGAAGAAATGGGCTGCGCGTGAAAGTGAATACCGATACCGCATTAAACTTAGTAACAGCGATATCCTCGGTCTGACACAGGAAACCCTGCTTAGGGAATACCCTTTTTTTTACACCGTACCGTTTGCCTCTTTAATCAACGAAAAACCTAAATAGGATATACCATGAGCATGCCCCTCCCACAACTTTCTGCTCTCAAACAGCTCGGCTTGAGACAGGAGGACTTCTTAATACAGTGCGATCAGGAGTTGTCTTTGGCACAACGACAGACCTCAAATTGTTTTGGATTCAAATGGTCCAAACGTGACACTTACGAGTCCGAGGCTATGCAGAAACATGCTAGACAATGGCTTATAGAGCGCTACCTGAATGGAGATCCTTCCGTTTTGGACAAGTGGTTCAAAGGTGGGGACAGGATCGTTCTTGATGCAGGCTGTGGCGCAGGATATTCAGCCCTGCTCTTCTTTGGCGACAAGCTGAAAGAAAATCATTACCTCGGTGTAGACATTTCCGAAGCTGTGGATGTAGCACGGCAGCGTTTCGCTCAAGCGGGTATACCCGGTGAATTTGCCCGTGGAGACATCATGCGCTTGCCTATTCCAGAAAACTCCTTAGATATGATCTATTCTGAAGGCGTTCTGCACCATACCGATGATACCGGTGAAGCTGTAAGACGGTTGACACGCAAGTTAAAGTCCGGCGGTAGATTCCTTTTTTACGTCTACAAGAAAAAGGCCGTTATCCGTGAGTATACTGACGACCATATTCGGTGTGCGCTTAAAAATCTGAGCGATGAAAATGCCTGGCAAGCTTTAGAGCCGCTAACCCGCTTGGGACAGATATTGGGCAAATTGGATGTTAATATAGAAATCCCAGAGGATATACCCTTGTTAGGGATAAAAAAAGGCAGCAATTCTTTACATAGGTTCTTCTATTACTCCATCTGCAAGTTATTCTACAGGCCTGAACTCTCCTTTGACGAAATGAATCACATCAACTTCGATTGGTTTCGTCCTCTCAATTGCAGACGCCACACGATAGAGGAAGTTAAAGAATTTTGCCGTGCAAGTGGAATGGATATCGAAAGATTACATGTGGATGATTCAGGTATTACGATTGTTGGTATTAAAAAAAAGTTCCCTAATGAATAAGCTTACAATTGCGAAAAAATATTTCAAGTACCAGAGACAAGATGAAGCGACTTGGCAAATAGGCAAAATTTTGACAAAGACTGTTGTAGAAATCCCTGCGCGCTCAGGATCCAGTAGAATCAAAGACAAGAATATCCGTAAAATTTTTGGTCTGCCATTAATTGGCTACACTATCCGTCTGGCTAAAAGTCTTTGCAACGTAGATCGAGTCATTGTAAACACCGACAGCAGGGAATATGCAGATATAGCTCAAAGCCTCGGCGCTGAAGTACCCTTTTTAAGACCAGTGGAATTAGCCAAAGACGACACGCCCCCAAACTGGTCCACCTTTTATTTACGCCGGTTTCTCATGGATGAAGATTACCCCCTAAAAAAATTGGTAACCTTGATGCCTACCAGCCCATTTAGAAATAAGCACTTGGTGGAACGGCTCATTTCTAAACTCGATACGCACTATGCAGTGAACACCGCCTACAAGATCAATACATCTATTTCTTCCATTTACTATCCGGATATGGGTGGGGAATTGCAGACGCTTAACAAGTATAATGCCCTGGATGACAAAATGTTTTTTATAAAAAAAATGGGAATGTTCACTGGCTGCAATGTCATCACTGGGTCTGGTTTACGCACATACGTCCATCTTATCACTTCACCCGTGGAACTTATCGACATCGACACGGAACAGGATATTGAAGCAATGAAAACTATTCTCAAATATAACCTTTACGATTTTGGATGCGCCATATGCTGAATGTCATCATGGATCTAACTCCTCGGTGCCCCAGGGATATGTTTTTTCTGTCCAATGCAACACTATTTCAAGAACTCATCGTTGAAATTACCGACATGATCCATGGACTTTTCCAAGAGGCATACTTACACCTTATGTATCCCCAAGGCGCATTGACTTTGTCTACACAGTCCAATTACAACGCTACTATTGACGGTTCCTTTACTCGTAATATGCAGCCTGAACAAGATTGGCGCCTAATTTTATCTCACGTTAAGAAGTCAATTTCGTCTCAGGGGCAAATTTTGTACATTAATCCTCTGGAAGGCATCGTGTCCCGTAATCGCCTTCAACACATGCTCTCTGAAATAGATGAAGGGGCGGCAAATATCTTGGCCACCCAAATTCCTCCCAACGCTCACCCGTTGTGGGCATCCCCTGTACCTCTCAAATATCGCAGAAAGGAAAAATTACTCTTCAAACGCGGCGTTTTGAAGAGAATAGCCGAGAATAATAGAAAGCTCGTGCCCATCTTGCAAGGCGAGACTAAAGATAAAATTAATGGTAGTCAGCAGCTTGCCCCAATTTTTAAAATTGACGTCAGCATCATTTACATCAACCGGTCTCTATTTTTTTCGAAAAATCCAGCTGACTTCTCCATAAACATTATTCCCTGGAACTCTTGCCGGATGGAATGGAGCGATATTCACTGTCTGTATCACGTTCCAGTGTTTCAAATGGCACGTGATACCCAAATTGGTAAAACCCTGTAAAGTAGTTAACGAAGCTTGGAATTTTTTTTGGACATCTCTCCCTTTAACATCCTTTTTCATGAGTTACGGAAAGCAGGATATGAGTTGCTACAATTTGTCCCCCAAAGTGAACACGATGTGAATTACATTAGGCTTTACCCTGAAAGGGTCAACGCAAAGGAAGCTCTGCTCAAAAAAAAATTCACCCGAGGAGATCCCATTTTTTTAGAACACTGCATTGATAAAAAATATTACGAGAATGCTACAGGAATAAATTACAAATTAAAAGATTTAGGTGAATTATTCTTAAACAACACAGCATTGCCAAAAACGAAAATCTACAATCTTTTTAATTCCTCTACATGGGATGCCCTTACTCCCATTTTCGAGCAACGTGGTAACTTTGCACGCTCAAGATATCGGATTATCCCTTTTTTCAATTATTTGCTAATCGCTGACCCCCTGAATCATCCAGCAAAGGATGCTGTATTCCTCAACCAAGATTCTGTCGTCCTCGCTACCTGGCTTAAAAATAACGCTGAGCTTTCCGGACCTGTAGTTGATGTGGGCACCGGAACGGGCCTGTTGGGATTTACGGCCTATAACGAAGGATGTAAGCCTGTGTCCTGTCTGGACGTTAACACAAAAGCCCTAACCTATGCTAAGGCGAATGCAGAACTGAATCACATGAATGCTATTGAGTTTCATTGCACCTCCTATGAATCTTTTGACATGACATTACGAGGAACGCTTATATCCAATCCGCCATATATGTTTTTCCCTAAAAATAATGGCAGGACATGCGAGGACGGTGGTAGTATCTATGGCATGGAAACGGTTGTTGGAATTGTCAACAAGGGCTTGAAAAGCAATTGCCTGATATATCTTATTCTTGTCACCCCCATTGTGAATCAGATATCTATTTTCGAAAAACAAATTAAACAAGCAGCCTCAATTGATCGAAAAATTATTATTGATAGGATTTCGGTTCCGGCAAGAGCACAATACGGATCAAAATATTACAAATTGCTTCAACAACATGGAGTCTCTGCATTGGAATTCTGTATTTACATCATTCGCAACAAGCATATGGAGGCGCAATCATGTCCATCATTCTTGGGTTGAGCGTCAATGGAGCGCAAACATCCGCATGTGTCCTAAATAACGGTATAATTACGGCAGCAGCAGCTGAAGAAAGATTCACAAGAATAAAAAGAGATAATTCATTTCCCAAGAAAGCTATTGAATTTTGTCTTAAATCAAGCCATATCTCTTTTGTCGACCAATGTGATGCGGTTGCCATATCCTGGAATCCAGCAACCAACATGCGAAATATCAACATGTCGGGTTTCACGAAATGGAGAAGATACGATCCTGAATGGCTCTACATGGTACCCAACAACATAATCAATGATTTTAACCCAGACTCCATTCCTAGGGAAGCGCTTTTGATGGAACTGGGAGTTGGTACTGACTGTCCGATATATTTCGTGGACCACCATATGAGCCACGCTGCTCAGAGTATTGTCCAGTCACCATTCGAACGTGGTGCGTTTGCCGTCTTGGATGAATACGGCGAGTTGGATTCTGTGACCGTGGGTGCATTCGATCGCGAAACCATTACCGTCAAAAAACGCATCCCCTATCCCCACTCTTTGGGTATCTTCTTTGCCGCAATAACAGAGCACCTCGGTTTCATGCCAAACAGCGATGAATGGAAGGTGATGGGGGCTTCAGCGTATGGAGATCCTAAACGGTTCGAGCCACAAATTAGTGAACTCCTCATTTGGGATGGTTATGAAAATGAGTGGTACATCAACCAGCTTTATATTGATTTTGCCAACATGAAAAAAAGTGGTTATGGTACGCCCCGACTGGAAAGACTTCTGGGAGTGCCAGTGCGCAAACCAGGTTCTATTTTAGAACAGGAGCACTTCGACTTGGCTGCAGGAGCTCAGGTGGTCTTTGAGGATTTGCTCTTCAAGCTCTTGGGGCATTTAGCAGAGGATACCGGGGAATCTTGTCTATGTGCTTCGGGTGGATGTTTTATGAATTCCCTTGCCAATGGAAAAATCATTCGAGAAACACCTTTTGAAGACATCTTCATCCCCTATTCCGCAGCAGACAATGGTGGGGCTATAGGTGCGGCACTCTGGACATACAGCAAAACCGTCTCCTCTCTCTCTCGAAATGAGGCCGCAAAGCCGCCGACGCCATTTCTCGGTCCAATTTACTCGGAGAACGTAATCCAAAGTTTGTTGCATAACTTTGGAATTCCCTTCAAATACTACACTGACCCTGCTTTGCAAGCTGCAAAAGAAATTTTTAAAGGTAAGCTTGTCGGTTGGTTCAGCGGTCAAATGGAATTCGGAGAACGGGCCTTGGGTGCGCGGTCTATATTAGCTGACCCCAGGCTGCCAGAAATGAAGAATAGAATCAATGCCAGCGTTAAATATCGAGAATCTTTCAGACCCTTTGCAGCTTCCGTATTACCGGGAATGGCATCAACATACTTTGATCTTTTCGGTAATAAAAACATCCCCTACATGGAACGGGTGGTTAACGTCAAACCCCAATACGCTGATTACATACCGGCAATAACCCATCATGATGGATCCTGTCGCATTCAGACAGTGGATGAATATATCCATCCAAAATATTTCAGGCTAATACAAGAATTCTACAAACTGAGCAAATTGGGAATAGTTCTTAACACTTCCTTCAATCTGCAGGGAGAACCAATCGTATGCTCTCCCCAAGACGCAATCCGCACGTTTTTTACCAGCGGTTTAGAGGTCCTTTTTTTAGAAAATTATATGATCACAAAGGGTAAATGATATGATCATCATTATCTATATTTACAGGTTTATCCAACAATGCGCATAGACATCGTTAATTTTGGGGGGCAAAAGTTCCGCTACTTGCCCATGGTGGAATTATTCCTCGCCGACGCGCTGACAAAACGTGGAGTGGAGGAGGTATACATCCATACACTTATGAAGTCGGAAAAGTTCGGGCCGCTGATGGATACGCTGTGTGCCAATGATGGCCCCGTGATATTCTGGGAGTCGCTTTCCTCCAAAAGCGTATACTACATTTCAAACGGTATGGACTTCTGCCGAGAGTTTACCAATGTTTCAGAACGGCCTACCTTTTTCGGCGGCTATTGGGCCAGCACAGTGGCGGACCGTTTCCCGGACTTCAAGATTTTCGACAGTATCATCCGGGGCTACGGCATCGAAGTAATCACGGACGTGTTGATGTCGGGCACCACAGCAGATATATTCATCGACGCCACAGTTCCATGCGATTGGAACGCCTACAACCTCGCCTTAGACTGCCTCGTATCACCGAAAAAATATTATCGGGAAAGTGATCGCTTTTTGAGTGGATATATCAGTTCTTTCGCCTGCCCTAATAAATGTGGCTTCTGTTACAACTCTGTGCTCAAGAAAGTGAATTCCGACTACGCGTCACGGAATCTTGATAAGGTTTTGGCCGATATTGATGCTCTAGACGAGCTATACAGTTTCGAACGAGTGCAATTCAAAGACTTGAATTTCTTTCATGAGACGGAACGCGCTTTTAGCATACTTGAATACCTGCGTTCTAAGGGAAAAGTCATTCAACGCGCTCTTGACCTGCATGTAAATCAGGCTTCAGAAGGGCTCTTCGCCCGTGCAGCGCATTACGGAATCAGCGAACTTTGGATCGGCCTCGAAACCTTCTCACCAAACTCTCTAACCAGGATGGATAAGGAATACGATACCTCCAAAATCAATGATATCTTCAAATGGGCCGACCGATACAACATAGAGGTATACGGAAACATCATGCTCGGCTTCCCGTGGCAAAATAAAAATGAGGTGGACAGTACCATATCCATAGCGCTGGACTGCATCAACCGCCACGAACACGTGCGTATCATGTTCAATGCGGTACGCCCGGTAATCGGCTCCCCAATTCAACAACAACATTTCGACTCCGTGCTGGAAAACCGCAGCTTCGATGACATGGTGGATGCCTTTTCATTCCGCATTAGCAGCACACAGTCGGAGCTATATGGTCTTGGCTTCGACTTCATTGACATAGAGAAGACGCACAAAGCATTCTTCCTGATTAACCGCTTCGCCAGCATTGCGCTACACTCGGGTCCAACGGGCAAATGGATTCTTAAACGACTCTCTTTGCTCATAATAACTCAGCTAAAGCCACCGTACTTCTCCTTCGAGTTCACCAAAAAATTTTTTCTCATGGAAATAAAGAAATTTGAACGGATCCTTGCGCTATTGCGGACAATCTTCATCGCGGGGAATCGCACAAAATTCTGCAAGCGCATCTGCAAAAAAGGGATAGCTTTAATATCGGAAAAACAAACATGAATGACGGAATTTTCCTGACGTTCGATATGGACGGAGCTCCGGACTACATGCTGGAGGCGGTACTCGTCCCCCTTTATAAGAAGAAGATCCCAGCCACGGTCTTTGCTACGGGTCTTTCCGATCTTCTTATGACTTGTCCAGACGGGGTTGAAATCGGACTACACCCATACATCAAGAAACTTGACAGCTTTCCGAATGCCATCAAAAAGCTCAAGGAGATCTATCCAGATGCACGCTGCCTGCGCAGCCACGGGCTGGTCAGCTCAAGCGCCCTACTTATCCACTGCTGGCGCTGGGGCCTCAAGGTCACCAGCAATTACCTAATGTTGGATGCCCCCCCGAAAGGAGCCTTACCCATGCTCTACGGAATCCACGAGTATCCAATCTGTTTTATGGACGACATCGTCCTATTAGAAGGAGTCTCTATCAATGCCATGCAAATTGCCATGGAAAAAACAGGCCTTCGGGTGCTGACCTTTCATCCAGTCCATATCTATCTCAATGCATGCTCTTTTCACCAGTACCTCAGTGTTAAGGGTAGACTCTACGATAAGAAGTTCGTGGATACCCATGTCCAAAACAAACGCCTCGGCATTCGAGATCTCTTCATTTCACTACTGGAGTCCCCTGCAACAAAGGATCAGTTCCTTCTTTTCCCTGAATCGGTGGAGACTCCTACAAAGCTTCCGGAAGGCTACCCTGCATGAACACTGTGGCAATCCGCCGGTATAGAGACAGTGACAGAGATATTTGGGATAGTGTGGCCTCGCGATC